>DAIPJA010000151.1:0-5061 GCA_036770525.1 Gudongella sp.
AAAATCTCAAGGCTACAGAAGAGAAGAAAAAAGCTCTCTATAAAAAAGAGCTTGCCTGGATGAGACAGGGTGCCAAGGCCAGGACGACCAAGCAAAAAGCCAGGATACAGAGATTTGAAACCCTTGAGGATGAGGTCGCAGGTGGGGATAGTACCGAAACTCTGGATTTTTCAGTTGGGACCTCCAGACTCGGCAAGAAAATAATCGAAGCCAAGGAGGTAACAAAGTCAATCGGAGGAAAGGTCTTGGTAAAGGATTTCACCTATGTTATGACTAGAGGTGAAAGATTAGGAATTCTTGGCGCAAATGGAACAGGCAAGACAACGCTTTTAAGACTGCTTTCAGGCGAACTGGAACCGGATTCAGGAGACATCCAGAGAGGGGAAACCATTAAGATTGGATTTTTCAAACAGGAAACCCCATTTCTAGACCCAGAGCAAAGAGCTATAGATTATATCAGGGATGGAGGCGAATTCATAACCACCTCGGACGGACAGAAGATATCGGCAAGCTCAATGATGGAAAGGTTCCTCTTTCCTAGAAACGATCACTACACACCCGTAGGAAAGCTTTCAGGTGGGGAGCAGAGGCGTTTATACCTTTTGAAAATTCTTATGGAATCGCCAAATATGCTGCTGTTGGATGAGCCAACAAACGATCTTGATATCAATACCCTACAGATTCTCGAAGAATATCTGGATGACTTCCCTGGGCCGGTAATAATCGTCTCCCATGACAGATACCTATTGGATAAGCTGGCTGAAAAGCTCCTTATTTTCACAAACGATGGGATCAAAGAATTCACAGGCAATTATGACCTGTTCAGAAAAGCAGAAAGAGAACTTGAAAAAGAGGAAGCAGTAAAAACAAAGCCAGAACCAAAGCGGGAAAAAACAAAAGAGAATACGAACAAGCTGTCCTTCACTGAGCTTAGAGAATGGGAAACGATCGAGGATAGAATTACTGAGCTGGAGCTGAAAATTGAGGGAAAGCTTAAAGAGATGGAAGCATATGCTTCAGATTTTGAAAGACTGGGGTTGCTCCTAAGGGAAAAGGAGATCCTTGATTCAAATCTCGACAAGCTCATGGACCGGTGGATGTATTTATCATCAAAGGCTGACAATTAAATAGTATGTCATATTTCTTTATTGTGCATCTTAACAGCTTGAAGTAAATTTCCAATGTGCTATAATAGTCAGTGTTATGAGGAAAACTGATGGAGGGTAGACATGTCAACTATAACCAATATTAAACGCGTAGATATAAACAAGGAAAATTCCTTGATAAACTCCCTGAGGACCACAATTGAATCAGCCTTCTATGGGAACAACGTGGTAAGGGTAAACTCAATAAGTGAAGCCTATAAGCTCGCAAAGGATTCCCCGGGGACCGTAGTAACAGATATGCCTGTGTACAGACCAGAGGAGCTGGGGCTATCAACAGACTCAAAAATTCTTCTGTTCAATGACGGAGCAGTTACCGGAAGAGTTGCAGGCGCCAGAGTAATAATTGGAGAGCCTGGGGTAAATGAAGGTGAATTTGCAACCATCGCAAGGGAAGCGGTTTATCAGTCAAGGTACAAGAAGCTTTACCATGCTCAGGTGGTAATCGGATTGCACCCTGATTTTATGGTAAGAGCACATCTTCTGATTCCACAAAACCACGAGAATATAATGTATTCCTGGCTTTTGAATTTCCAATACCTTACGCAGGAGTATATGAGGATGTACAAAAACTCCAGGGAATATCCTGAGGGAGACCTGTATGTATTCTCAGACCCTGATTATCTGCCTCCCTCGCATCCTGATGGGCTGGCATTGTTCAATCCAGAACACAATACAGCATTACTTCTTGGAATGAGGTATTTCGGAGAGCATAAGAAGGGGACACTTACCCTGGCATGGGGATTGGCTAACCGAAACGGATTTGCATCCTGCCATGGAGGTATGAAGCGCTACAATTTTGAAGATGGCAGAAGATATACAATGGGAGTATTTGGACTTTCAGGCTCAGGTAAATCGACACTGACTCATGAAAAGCACGATGATAAATATGATATTACAATACTCCACGACGACGCTTACATAATCAGTACAGAGGAAGGCTATTCGATTGCACTGGAACCGTCATATTTCGATAAAACCCAGGATTATCCAACAGCTCATCCATCGAATAAATTCCTGCTTACAGTTCAAAACTGCGGTGTAACTCTGGACGATGAAGGCAATAAGGTAATAGTGACTGAGGACATAAGAAATGGCAACGGCAGGGCAGTAAAATCAAAGCTTTGGGCAGAAAACAGAGTCAATAAGATAGACGAGCCGGTTGATTCCATAGCCTGGTTGATGAAGGATGCGACTCTTCCTCCAGTAATCAGGATAAAGAACCCTATACTCGCATCTGTTATGGGAGCTACCCTTGCAACCAAGAGATCCACGGCTGAAAGGCTTGCTAAAAATGCAGATATGAACGCTCTGGTAATAGAACCTTACGCAAATCCCTTCAGGACATATCCACTGAAGGATGATTATGAAAAGTTCAAGCTTTTATTCGAAAAGAGAAATGTGGAATGCTACATTTTCAACACTGGTCACTTCATAGACAAGAAGATCCCCAAGGAGGTAACACTTGGGATTTTGGAGGCATTGGCAACAGGCAGCGCTGAATTCGTACCTCTTGGAGGATTCGAAGACCTGGAGACTATGAACATTGAAGGTTTTACGCCTGTATTTGACAAGAGCTATCTGTCGATGTGGAAGAATTCGATCGCTTACAGGGAAGAGTTCATAAAGCATATGAGGACCTTTAAGGGAGGCAGAGACAGTCTTCCTGAAGAAGCACTAGGCGAACTTGAAAAGCTGGAGAAGCAAATAGAAAAAATGAGTGAAGCAGCGGAATGATCCGCTGCTTTTTCAACAAATAATTGATATTTCCATGTATTATGGTATATTATAATAATATCAAATGAAAAGTAGGTGCAGTATGATAAGATTAGGAAAAATTCAGGAGCTTGAAATAAAGAGGTTTACATCAGTCGGAGCCTATCTGAATGACGCAGAAGGCAGTGGAGATGACGTTCTTTTACCAAAGTCACAAATACCTGAGGGTGCAAAAATCGGTGATATTATCAAGGTCTTTGTCTACAGAGACAGTAAGGATAGAATAATATCCTCGACCAGAATGCCTCTTGCCCAGGTTGGTGAGATAAAGAAGCTCACAGTTATAAGCTCATCAAAGATAGGATATTTTTTAGATTGGGGAATGGAAAAGGATCTGTTCCTTCCATTCAGCGAAACTGTGGGTTCAGTTGAGAAGTTCAAGAGCTACCTGGTCGCTCTCTATATCGACAAAAGCGACAGGCTTGCAGCGACTATGAAGGTAAAGGATTATCTGAGCACAGATGCCCCGTATAAAGAAAACGACAAGGCCGTTGGTACCATTTACAGTATTAACAGAGATATTGGTGCCTTTGTAGCGGTGGACAACAAGTATGATGGACTTATCCAGAAAAAGAATATATTCGGAGTTCTTGAAATGGGCGAAGAGATCGAGGTCAGGATAAACAAAGTACATGATGACGGCAAACTGGATCTAAGCCTTAGGGAAAGAGGGCATGTCCAGATGGAAGAGGATGCGAAAATAATACTCACAAGATTAAAGGAAAAGGGAGGGTTCCTGCCTCTCAACGACAGCAGCCATCCAAATGAGATCAAAAAGGAGCTTCACATGAGCAAATCAGGCTTCAAGAGAGCTGTTGGAAAACTATTTAAAGACGGTATAATCCAGATAACATCGGAAGGCATCAACCTGAAAAAGTAGGAGGATTCTGAAATGGCTAATATAAAAGTTAGATTGGATGTAATTGAGTTTTTGATATATTTCTGGGAGTCAGTTTCGCAAAAAGAAAAGGTTGCGGACAGATTCTTCCATGAACTGGCTGACAATCCGGATATGCAGCTTCTTTACGATCCAGAGTTTACAAAGGAGTCAGTTGTAAAGGTACTATCTGCCATAACCAACAGGGAACTGCTCAACTCTCCTACAAAGAAGGAGAGCCGCTTCTGGAGCCAAAACATGAGAATGATAGAGGATCTGGATGCTATGAGGACCATGGTATACCCGGTAAAGACACTCAATATGGATCATATGAAGGATAATCTCCAAAAGGACGTTGAGGTCGTATTCCTTCCGGACACCATGGAGGAGTACAGAATATCAGGTAATACGCTTGTAGTGAACTTCTTCAGGATCATGCCCAGCATGGAGGGAGACGGAACTGTAAAGATCGAAGGAATGGATCTTGTTGACTATTTAGATAAGAAAGTGCTGGAGATATAGAGGTAGTATTCCATGAAAATATTCAAAGATAAAGCATTCATGAAGGGGATGCTGGCAATAGCAGTCCCCGTTGCAATTCAAAACCTAATTTCATCGTCGGTCAACATGATCGACACCCTGATGATAAGCAGCCTTGGTCAGGCAAGTATCGCAGCAGTGGGACTTGCCAACCAGGTTTTCTTTTTGTATATCCTAATCACCTTTGGCATCAACAGCGGCAGCTCGATCTTCATAGCACAGTTCTGGGGCAAGGAGGATATCCCAAGCATAAAAAAGGTCATGGGACTTGCAATAACTTTAAGCACGATTGCCGGGACAGCATTTACCATTGCAGCATTCTTTTTCCCGACTCAGATCATGTCAATATTGATAAAAGAGCCTGAGGTCATCAAGCTTGGTGCTGAATACCTGAGGATAGTATCTTTATCATATACGGTAACAGCTATTAGCTTTGCCTTTAGCATATCCTTAAGAACTACTGGTAGACCCAACGTTCCATTAAAGGTATCTATAATCTCATTCCTTACAAATACAATATTTAACTATATCCTAATATTCGGCCACTTAGGCTTTGAGCCTATGGGCGTAAAGGGTGCGGCAATCGGAACTCTTATAGCAAGAATAGTTGAGATATTACTCATTCTTTATGCGATATATGGTACAAAGAGCATCCTGGCTGCCAGTGTCAAGGAACTTATGAGCTGGCACAAAGACTTTTTAAAG
>DAIPJA010000152.1:0-5058 GCA_036770525.1 Gudongella sp.
AAAGAGATGAAAAAAATTAACTGTTTAGTAGGTGCAAAAACTTGACATGTTTCATCCTTCGCTAACGCTTGGAATGACTGCATTTTGTCATCCTGAACGACAGTGAAGGATCTTTTTTCGGGCAGACAGGGTCGTCTGCCCCTACTAACGCCTACCGCGTAACGCTTTTCCCTTTCCAACTTTCCCCATTTACCCTTTTCAACTAAGTTTTTCGTTATTCACTATTCATTGTAATCTATTCACTGGTTCTAATGCTGCCTATCTCCAACATAATACCTTTCATCCTCCAGCAACCTTTCCATGTCCTTGCGAAATGAGGTTGCAAGCTCGGTATTATGTACCAGTGGAAGATTTGACCTGATACCCCCAGCACAGCCCATTATTCCTGCTTGTGCCAAAGATATGCCCATAGAAAGGTCGGAGGCTGCATTGCTGTCCGAGTTGTCCTTTAGCATCAATCCTATTTTGTAGACCTTTTTGCACAGATGACCGTTGTCCCGAATAACCTCCAGTGCTCTTACACCTGCAGTTTCAATGGCATAGGATCTAGACTCTTTCTCCTCATCAGTTTCCCTGGGAAGCTTCATAGCAACACATATATTTTCATATGCCTTATGATCCTCCTGAACCCCTCTAAGCAGCTTGAAGCTCATTTCGTCCAGCTCCTCAGCAAGCTCCAGGTATTGCCTGTCTTCCAACCCATAGCACTTCATAAGTGAAAGCCTAGCAGTCATACCTATAAGACCACAAGCCATTGCTCCCGCCATTGCTGCCGCGGTGCTCCCTCCAGCAGTAGCATCCCTGGAATCAAGTATTTTTTCAAGAGTATTTATGTAGCTCATTATTATTCCTCCTTTTGTGGATCCTCCTTAGCATAAATACCCCAAAATATCAATAACAAAATTGCCTTTTTTCATATTGAATATGGAGTAATAATATGGTAAATTGTATATATGTTGTATATGGTGCATCAACCACACACAATATATAGTTGTTGATGCTGGATATAGAGAACAAGCCAAGGGGGTAAATGCAATGTTGAAGGTGGAGAAGCGTAACGGCCAGATAGTGGAATTTCATGGAGAAAAAATCGAAATTGCCGTCAAGAAGGCTATGAATGAGACAGAAAAGGGTATTGACGAGGTTCTCGCCAGGGAAATAGCAGACAAGGCAATGGATGAGTTTGCCAGTCTCGAAAAGGTAAATATCGAGCAGATCCAGGACTTCGTAGAAATCGAACTGATGAAGACGAGACCTGAGGTTGCCAGAAAATACATCATATATCGTGAAGAAAGAGCAAAGCTTAGGGAACAGGGCTGGAATATGACTGACCTGCAAAGGGATATTTACGAAAAGAAATATCGCTTTGATTCAGAGACCTTCGACGAATTCCTTGACAGGGTCAGCGGTGGAAACAATCCGATCAAAAAGGCCATAAAGGACAAGAAGTTTATGCCGGCAGGCAGGATCCTCGCTGGAAGAGGCCTTGATAAGCACGGCAGGAAAATCACTCTAAGCAACTGCTATGTTATGCCCAAGGTTGAAGACAATATTGAATCTATCTTTGATACAGCCAAGTATCTTGCAAGGACTTATTCCTACGGCGGAGGAGTTGGACTGACACTTTCAAAGCTCAGACCAAAGGGCTCCAAGGTGAACAATGCTGCCAGTACAACAACTGGAGCAGTAAGCTTTATGGACCTTTACTCAATGGTAACAGGACTTATCGGGATGAGAGGCAGAAGGGGAGCGCTGATGCTCAATCTTGACTGTATCCACCCTGACATTGAGGATTTCATAAACGTTAAGAATGACCTTAAGAAGGTAACATATGCAAATATATCAGTCAACGTAGACGATGAGTTTATGACTGCAGTTAAAGAAGACAGGGACTACACTCTCTACTTCAAGGTAGAATCCACGGGAGAAGAGATATCCAAGACAATAAGGGCTAGAGACCTGTTTAAAAAGCTCGCCTACAACAATTGGAATATGGCGGAGCCCGGGATACTATACAAGAACAGGATAGACTCCTGGCACATGATGAGCCATGACGAGACCTTTGAGTTCGCGGGAGTAAATCCCTGTGCCGAAGAAACACTCCCGGCATTTGGCAGCTGCAATCTTGCATCCATAAATCTAAGTGAATTCGTCAAGCACCCATTTACCAAATATGCACGCTTTGAGTTTGAGAAATTTGGAGAAATGGTAAGGAATGGAGTCATTTACCTTAATGAGGTCCTTGATGAAAATATGAATCTACACCCATTGGAGCAGCAAAGGGAAATGTCCAGGGAACTTAGACAAATAGGACTTGGAATAATGGGTCTTGCAGATATGTTCATAAAGATGGGCATCAAATATGGTAGCAGCGAATCCATATCCCTTATCCACCAGGTAGGAAGGATAATGGTAAACGAAGCATTGAGACAATCTGCAATGATGGCACAGGTCGACGGTCCTTTCCCAAGGTTCAACCTTGATGCAATATTAGCTTCTCCTTTTGTCCAGGAGAATGCAGATGAGGACGTTATTGAGCTTATCAAGGAGCACGGATTAAGGAACAGCCAGCTTCTTACAATACCTCCAACAGGAAGCATTTCGACGCTTGTTGGCTGCAGCAACGGAGTAGAGCCAATATTCCAGGTATCATATACAAGAAAGTCGGAGTCTCTCCATCTTGAAGACACCTACTACAAGGTATTCACCCCGATAGTTAAGGATTACATGGATACCAATGGTCTTTCATATGAAGAGGAGCTTCCCGATTTCTTTATCACCACATCAAACCTCGACTACAAAGAGAGAATTGAGGTACAGGCAACCTGGCAGCAATATATCGATGCCAGCATATCATCCACGGTAAACGTGCCCAACGAATTCTCGGTTGAAGAGGTTGAGAACCTCTACATCCATGCCTGGGAGAAGGGACTTAAGGGTATTACCATATATAGAGACGGTTGTGCAAGAAGCGGTATCCTTATAACCAATAAGAAAAAGTCGAACATCGACAAGATCGATGAACTGCAGGAGCAAATCAGACAGCTTGCTGAGGAGCAGCTAAAAATAGATCCTGAAACCTGCCCAATGTGTGGTGGAAAAGTAAATCATTCAGGAGGCTGCGCTGAGTGTCAGGATTGTGGATATAGTCCTTGCGCAGTATAGGACCAGTGTAACAATATACAAATTTTTCTAATTTCAAAAACCTTTTGAAAACAGCACTGCCGCTAAAGCACAGTGCTGTTTGTCTTTTACCTGGGTAACTGAGATCCAATTTACCAATTGTAATTTGGGTAATTTTTTTGTATAATAAGTCACATATTAGAATTCTTTGAATTTTATGTTTATTCATTGAAATCTAGTAACATATAATCTTAAAGGGGGATAATTATGTCAAAAAGAATTATCAGTTTACTTCTGGCCTTGACTATGATACTCAGTTTAGCAGGCTGCAGAAGTGCAGAGCCAGCACCTGCTCCAGCTCCAGCAGAGACTCCGGCAGAAGCTCCAGCAGAGGCTCCAGTTGCTGAAGACTACAAGATCGGTATAATCACCGGTACAGTATCACAGGGAGAAGAAGAGTACCAGGCAGCACAAAACATGGTCAAGAAGTATGGCGATAAGATCGTTACAGCTACATATCCTGATAACTTCTCATCAGAGACAGAGACTACAATAGCCAACGTTGTTGCACTTTCATCAGATCCGGCAGTTAAGGCTATCGTATTCGTACAAGCAGTTCCTGGCGCATCGGCAGCGATCGACAAGGTTAGAGAAACAAGACCTGATATGCTGTTCGTAGCTGGAGTAGCAGCTGAAGACCCAGCAACTATATCAAGCAAAGCTGACGTAGTTATGCTTGTAGACGAGATCTCAATGGGATCATCAATCCCACAAAAAGCTTATGAAATGGGAGCAAAGACTTTCATCCATTACTCATTTGCACGTCACCTTTCATATGCAACTATAGCTGCAAGAAGAGAGCTTATGATAGAAAAATGTGAAGAGCTTGGAATAGAATTTGTTGATGTAACTGCACCTGACCCAACTGGAGATGCTGGTGTATCAGGAGCCCAACAGTTCATTCTTGAAGACGTTCCAAGACAAGTTGCTCAATATGGAAAGGACACTGCGTTCTTCTCAACTAACTGTGCTATGCAAGAGCCTTTGATAAGATCAATTCTTGAGCAAGGCGCAATTTATCCACAACAATGCTGCCCAAGCCCATACCATGGCTACCCGGCTGCATTCAACGTAGACGTAGCTGGTCATGAAGGCGATGTTCAGTACATGCTGGATCAAATAGATGCTAAACTGACAGAAGCTGGTCAGGAAGGCAGAATGTCAACCTGGAGCGTTCCAATAAACATGCTTATGGTTGAAGCAGGCGTTGACTATGCTATCGAAGTAATCGAAGGCAGAACAACTGGAACTAACGATGAGGCAGCTCTTGGAACAATAATCAACAGAATCGCCGGAGGAGAAGGCTCAGCTCAATTGACTAAGTACAATGAGGCTGGCGTAGAGCTTGAAAACTTCTACATGCTTCTTTGCGACTTCTATGATTTCGCAGCAAACTAAAATGTACTAGTATAGAATCCGCCGGCTTGATCGGTAAGCCGGCGGATTTTAATGCGTTAATCAGACAAAAAATAAACAAAGGATAGGAGGGATGCAATTGGAAACCCGATATCTTCTGAATATGGAAAACATATCCAAGGAGTACTTTGGAAACCGAGTATTGAAGGGAGTGAACCTGCAGGTCAAACCTGGTGAGATACATGCTCTAATGGGTGAAAACGGCGCAGGGAAGTCCACGTTGATGAACATATTGTTTGGAATGCCGGTAATACATAGCACAGGGGGCTTTGAGGGAACTGTTGAGATAGATGGTAAGCCTGCTGTCATAGATGCGCCTCATAAGGCGATGGATTTTGGGATAGGGATGGTCCATCAGGAATTCATGCTTATCCCTGGATTTACCGTAACTGAGAATATAAAAGTTGGCAGGGAAATAAGCAAACCTACTTTATTAAGCAGGTTTCTTGGAAGAAACCT
>DAIPJA010000153.1:0-5036 GCA_036770525.1 Gudongella sp.
GTATATAATAGGCAATTACCTAGGTATCTTCATGGGTAACCTGCTGCAGTATATGTAATCTGGTCGGGGCACAGCACATGTGTCCTGGATAGATAGGGGGTAAAATATGATTTTAGATATTCACGGAGATATTTGGACTGATGTAACCGTAAAAAGCCTTCAGGGTAAGCGGGACATCATCAGGGAGTACCATCTTGAAAGATTCAAAAAAGGCGGAATGACAGGCGGAATATTTGTAGTCTGGGCTGACCCTCCGCATGATCAACGACCTAAGGAAAGGCTGGCAGAAAGCATAAGGGCTATTGGCAAGGAGTTGTTCGACAGCAGGGATATTGTCAAAATAATGCTTAATTCTTCAGACTTCTATAAGGCGATGGATGAGAAGAAGCTGGCTGTTATGATGGGACTTGAAGGGCTTAGCTCTTTGGGAGAAGATATTGAGGAGTTATATACTCTGTATCAGTTCGGATTCAGACACGCAAGCCTTACCTGGAATGAGCAAAATGACCTGGCTACAGGTGTAAAGGGAGATCCTGAAAGAGGGCTTACCGAAAAAGGGAAACAGGCTGTCAAGCTTATTAATGATTTGGGCATGCTCCTTGACCTTTCTCATGCAAATGATAAAACATTCTGGGATATAGTAGATATTACAGACAAGCCAGTCATTGCTACGCACTCAAATTCGAGAAAGCTTTGCAATGTTCCAAGAAACCTGACTGACGAGCAAATAAAGAAAATCGGAGAAATGAATGGACTTATAGGTATAAACGCTTACAATGAATTCATTGACGTAGTGCCTGAGAAGCGTACAGCAGATAATCTGATCAATCACTTGGAGCACATTGCCGGTCTAATAGGCATTGATAAAGTTGCTCTGGGATTTGATTTCTTTGAATATCTGTCAGGTGATACTACAGACTCCTTTACAAGCGATACCTACGCCGGGACCATCGGGCTGGAGGATATTTCCAAGGGGAATTCCTTTGTCGAGAGACTTAAAAACAGAGGTTTTAAAGACGAAGACATTGAAAAAATAACATTTAAAAACTTCCTTAACCTTATGGACCGTGTCATGAAGTAGTTTTGAGTAGTTAGAATCAACGAATAAGCATATGCAAATTAAAATAGCTGTCTACATACTATAATTTGGTATGTTAACAGCTATTTCTTTATCATTTATTTGACTTTATTTTCCCTACGGTCATTATTACGACTCCTGAGCCCAATACACACAGGATCGTACTTAGAAGGAGCAATTGGGATGGCCCTCCGGAATCCAGCACCATACCTCCCCAAAGACTTGCAAATACTGCGCTTAAGGTCATCATACCTGATATTAGGGACTGTCCCTTGACTGCTTCTCTTCTATCCATCAGCTTATGAACAAGATGGACAGAGGATGCCAGGTAGAAGGGGAAGGATATTAGCTGAAACGCGAATGCAAAATATATCAATCCTACAGATTTGGCCGTGTAAGTAAAAAATACCTTCAGGATGAAAGCTGCCGAGGATATTTTAAGCATTGTCTGGCAGCTGATTTTTTTGTTGATTTTATCGAAGAAGAAAAGACCCGGCAGCTCCAGGATCGCCATATAGGAAAATATTGTCCCCATGTCGCTGCTGGTTCCCCCAATGGGTTCGATTATCTGGAACAAATAGTTATTTATTATGGCATTTTGAAAAAATACAAGCAGAGTTCCTAAGGAGAAAATGAAAAGCATCTTATTCCTTTTAACAAAATCAATAAGTGATATCGGCTCATCCACCTTTAATGCTTTAGCGCTCCCATGTTCATCCTGTGACAATGCAATGCCGCTATTATAAAGTTTCTCTGTGGTGAAAAGTGAAAATAACAGAATCACAAGAACTGCGACCCCAACTGAGGGGATCGTATTTGTCCCGAAGGTAAATACCAGGTACCCGAGCAGCATGCTTATACCTGAATATGCTATGGAACCGCCGCTTCTAGCCACCCCGTAATTTATTGGATTGCTGAAGCTGCTGTACTGGAAAGCAATCGAGTTTATTATTGGGGATAGTGATACCATAAGGCCCCCTAGTACCACAAAAATTATCGTCAGCGTGGCAGATCTTGACTCAAACAGGAAAAGCATTGACATGAGAAAAAGAAGTATAAAAGAAAATATTCCTGTTATCTGAGCCAGGGACAGTTTTTTGGATCTGTCTGCAGCATCTCCGAATAAAGGAAGAAGCAGCACTGATATTATGTTTACCAGAGCTAGTATTGTTCCGATCTCTGTGTTGGAGTAGCCCTTTGGGAGCAGATATACAGATGAAAAGCTTAGCACTACTGCAAACAGCATGCAGTAGGCTGCCTGTACTGCCGTGTATGACAAATTTAGTCGATTTTTCATTTTGTGGTCACCATTTTCGTTATATTTAGTACCTATACATTCTAACATCTAAATCAAGTAACCACAATGAAAAACCAGCTGAAGTCTCAGCTGGCCCATTGATTACTGCTTTCTCTTTCTGTTTTTAAAGTCCTCGTCAAGATTCTTTTTCCAATCCTTGTCCATTGTCTTGTTTTCCCTGATAGTTCGAACAGCTTGATCCATAGCCTGGTAGGTCACTCTGGTGCCCTCAGCATCAGCATGGTAATCTGCTGCCCTGTCCTTTGATATACCGAATTTTGCTGCTGTCTCGATGGCATCGATGTTTGCACCGAGGAAAAGGAACTCCCATCCATATTTGTCCCTTTCCTTCTCGATCATCGCCCTGATCATATCATAGGTGTATTCCCTGCTGGAGTTTTCATAGCCGTCGGTTGTGATCACGAAAAGAACCTTTTCTGCCCTTTCCTCCTCTGTGGTATTTCTCTGGACCGATGCGATCTTATTTATGGTCCTTCCAACCGCATCGAGAAGTGCCGTGGTGCCCCTAACGTAGTATTCCTTTTCTGTCAGAGGGGAGATCCCCAAAAGGTTGATCCGGTCGTGGAGGAGCTCATACCGGTCGTCAAACAGCACTGTAGTGACCCTACATTCCCCTTCAATGGTCTTTTGACTCTTTATCATCGCGTTGAAGCCGCCGATAGTGTCTGATTCAAGTCCACTCATTGAACCGCTTCTGTCTAGAATAAATACCAGCTCTACCAATCCTTTTTTCATTTTCATATCCTCCTTTAGTTTATCCAATTGTCTTCCTACTCTTAGGATATCAACTTTTAAAGAGGAGATGGTCGCATGGCAAGCGACAAATTATTCTGTTTATCAACCACCCAACGTACTTTCATCGAAATAGAAGAGAGTGCTGTTGATCTCGTATATATCGTAAATTCCTTTCTTTATGAAGTACTCGACTATCAAGTCAAATCTGCTGCTGGGAGAGAGGGCAAGCCCTGCTCTTTTCAACAGATCAGTAGTCTGGTCCAGGTTTAGCTGCAAGGCTATGCAAAGGGCAAGAGCCGTATTTTTGCTGGGCTTGTAGCCTGGATTGTTTTTGATCTTTGAGAAGTGCCTCCTATCAATATTTGCCTTCTTATATACCTCCGGGTCTATTAAGCCTTTTTTATCGATGAGCTTTATCAGCGTTTCCGAAAAGGAAGTGTCCAGGTTATTAACGATATCCTCGATCCCGGCTGCGGATTCCTCTAAAACTGCCTCAGAGGTCTGTCGCAGCTCGAAATCCCTCTCAAGATATCTTCCGATGGTAGTTGTTCCTGCCCTTGCTCTTTCGGCATAGCTGTCGGTTATATATGCTCTTACCTCCCTGAACAACCTGCCACTTAAAGAAAAGGCCTTTTTATCGAATACGACCAGATACACCGTCATATCGCTCTCCATCAGAAACTCTCCAATGGAGCTTATGGCTGCCTGAAGTGCCTTATCCTTAGGGTAGCCAAACGCTCCCGATGAAAGCAGGGGAAAGGCTACGGACTCAAGTCCTTTATCCTTTGCAAGCTGGAGGCTGTTTCTGTAGCAGGCTTTAAGGACATCCTCCTCGCCCTTTGTACCTCCCTGCCACACAGGGCCGACAGTATGGATAACATATTTGGCCGGAAGATCAAAGCCCTTTGTAATCACAGCTTCTCCGGCTTTGCAGCCCTTGTATTTATTTAATGCAGCCTCCATTTTCTCTTCTCCTGCAGCTTCAAAAATTGCTCCGCAGACTCCTCCGCCCTTTCTAAGCATAGAGTTAGCCGCATTAACTATTGCATCAACATCCATTTTTGTGATGTCATTCCTTACTATTTCAAATGGCATATGTACCCTCCTTCTATGGTTATGGCAATCATATCCATATAATACCCAAATGTAATAGGGGACAACAGTGCCAGTTTTTTTCTAAATCATTTACTGGGTGAAAATGTCAAAGTTCAAACATTTGTATCATAATAGTAGGCGTGACAAATAATAAACTATTCCATTACTGTGTAAACTGATGTTTAACAAAATTCAAAATTGTGGTAAAATTAGACAAAGCTTTATATCATCGTAGGCTGTGGCAGCTTGTGAAGCAAATTTCTTCACCGGACTACCTGACAGCTAGTTTCTAAAAAAAAGGAGGAAGAAAATGAAAAAGGTATTAGTTATAATGCTGGCAATGGTTATGGTAATATCCATGTTGGCTGGTTGTGCACCAAAGGAGCCTGCGGCACCTGTAGAAACACCTGCTGAGACTCCTGCTGAAACACCGGCGAACGACACACCGCTGGTAGTAGGCTACGCGGCATTCAGCCAGAAATTCAGTCCATTCTTTGCTACAACAGCTTATGACATGGACGCTGTTACCATGACTCAGGTTTCACTTCTTACTACTGACAGAGTGGGAGGAATCGTGTACAACGCAATCGAGGGCGAAAAAGTAGGCTTCGAGGGGACAGATCACGAGTACACTGGAATTGCAGACATCAAGGTTGACTATGATGAGGCTGCTGACGTAACTACTTACAACATCAAGCTTAAGGAAGGCGTAATGTTCAGCGATGGTCAGGAGATGGATGCTGACGACATAATATTCAACTATTATGTGTATTCAGATCCTACTTATACCGGCTCAACAACCTTCTATTC
>DAIPJA010000154.1:0-4994 GCA_036770525.1 Gudongella sp.
ATGAATCTCAAGTTCTTCGTTTGTAGTCGTTTCTAAAAACTGTGCAATCGAAATCATTAGCAGCCCGACAAAAATTGCCTTCTTGATCCTTAAATCCAAACGTTCGATGGTACGCCAATTAAAGAATACTGCCAGAATAGTTAGATATATTACAAATCCTTCGATATCTGGTGTTGGAAGTATGATCTGATCCAATGGGATGCGCTGGATAAGGATGGCTGCATTTCTTTGAAGGTCGAGTAGAAAATCAAGGATCGGCAACAGCCACCTTGCCATAAGTGAAGCCATACCCAGGACAAGGCAACCTGAAGCCAGGGGCACAATAATTATATTTGAGATTAGGGCAAGCAGAGGGAAGCTATTGAACCAATAAGCCTGTATGGGAGCGATTCCAAGATTTACCGCTATTGTTGCAGAGACTGGATCAATAATCCTGCCCTTTAGCGGATATATCAGGGCTTTTATCCTGTCTGACAGAAGGATAATGGCAGCCGTTGCACCGAATGAAAGCTGAAATCCGGAATTAAATATCCAAAGTGGATTGTACAGTTGAAGCAAAAACATACAACCAGCAAGGAGGTTAAAGCGATCTACAGGCCTATTTATAAGCTTTGAAAGGTAAAGCATAGAAAACAGGGCAATACCCCTTGAAGCTGATGGTGGAAACCCTATTGAATAGCCATAGATAAAAAGGATAGCAACTGAAAGAATTATATTCAGCCATCTCTTGATGCCTAGTCTGGAAAGGACCCAAATAAGTGATCCTGCAATTATTCCGATGTGTAATCCTGAAACCGCAAGCAGGTGAGATATTCCCAGGTTTCTATATAAATTGAGATCTTCTTCATCAAGATAGGAGCTATTGCCAAGAACTATTCCCTTCATCAATCTGGAATTTTCTTCTCTGAGGCCAGTATCATAAACACTGGAAATATACTCCGTAACATTTTTTCTTAACCAGTATCCAATAGCTTCTGATCTTTCCTCCAGGATTATTGTAGATCTGTCTCCATCGATAATATGGCTTATACCTTCAGTAAGAAGGTGAAGCCTGTAATTGAAAAAAAGTGGATTAGTGTTAGGCATTGGTTTCTTTACAATCCCCTTTATCTTCAATCGGTCTCCGATCTCGTGAGAATGACCTTCATTATAATACCTTAACAAGACCTTTCCCTCTGATTTGATATCCTCAATCTGTTCAAGATTTATAACATATCTTGTTGAGGATGATCCGGAGGATATTTCTTCAACAGTTCCGATGAATGTGTACTGTCTTGTATCAGAGACTTCAATAATTTCTGATAGTCTCTCGTTTGTTATAAATGCTCCCAATACTACGAAGAGTATTAAGAGCCCAAAAACTCTTATTTTGTTTTTAAAAAATCCTAATGCAATCCAGACTAATGCAGTTGTTCCCAAAAGCAAAAGGAACCTGTGGTCGACATCAATATAATATGCAGAGATTATACCTGACATTATTCCAACAGCAGGTATTATCATAGGTCGTTTCATCTGTGTCCTCTCTGTACTTTATATTTATCCTTTAATAGGATATAATGAAGATATTAAAAATCAGGTGATCATTAGAATCTATTATATCACAGACTATAGCTTTGATGAATGAAAATGTTGAAGAATGAATACTTGGGAGGAATCCGACTTGACCAGAAGATTGTATTGGGAGAATCCGTATCTTTTTGAAACTGACGCTAAGATAGAAAGAATTGACAGCAATGAGGAAGGCTTTCAGGTTACCCTGGATCGTTCCATTTTTTACCCTGATATGTCGGGTGGTCAGCCTGGCGATGATGGAACAATAAATAGTGTCAAGGTAATTAGGACTTATGAGGATGGCGACAAGCTGGTCCATGTTGTACAGGAAAGATTAGCCCAGGGAAGAGCTAATCTAAAAATAAGTGGTGAACGAAGGATGGACCTAATGCAGCAACACTCGGGGCAGCACCTTTTATCAGGTGTTCTTTTCAGATTGTTTGGTACTGAAACCATTGGATTTCATTTGGGCGAGGAGTATACTACAATAGATTTGAACGTTACTGATATTTCTGAGGATGAATTGACCAGAGCTGAGCAGCTGTGCAATAAGATCATACAGTCAAATTTCAGGATCAAATCCTATGTTGTTTCCTCAGATGAGGTCAGGCTTCTACCTGTGAGAAAAAGGCCAAGTGTTGATAAAAATATAAGGGTCGTTGAGATTGACGGATTTGATTACTCCCCCTGTGGAGGGACACATGTCTCTGCAACAGGCGAGTTGGGGCTCATAAAAGTAATCAGAAGAGAAAAATATAAGGGCAACACAAGAATATACTTTTTAACTGGAAAAAGAGCCGTAAATGATTATATCAATAAGTTCAACTCTGTGAGGGACATAAGTGCTGTTCTATCGACAGGTGATACTCAGGTATTTGAAAGATTCAGCGCTATTTACAACGAGCGAAACTCACTTTTGAAGGATGTGAAGGAGTTAAAGGAAAGGCTTTTATCCCTGGAGGGTGAGAATTTATTGCGTGGCGCGAAGCTCCATGGTGAAGGAAGAATAATCTGTAGAATGTTTGACAACAAGGATTTCAAAGAGATCAGCTACATGGGTAGCTGGCTTACAAATACTAACGAAAGACTCGTACTTATATTCGGGATCGAAGGCAGCAGTATCAGCCAATTTATGATCAGTAAGAGCAAGGATGTAGAGCTTGAGCTAAACGATATATACAAGGAACTCTCCTCCCTGTATCAGATAAAGGGCGGCGGAAACAGCAATACAGTTCAAGGATCGATCTCCTCAAGCCACCTGAATGGGCTGTTGGAAAGATGCCTCGGACTGGTTATGAAAGCTATGGACTAAAAAAATAGCGCCTTAACCGGCGCTTTTTTACTTTGGCGGGAGTATGTGGGAATCGAACCCACCCAAGAGGCTCCTAACCCCTCGCGCTGGTTTTGAAGACCAGAGAGCCCACCAGAACTCCTCTACCCCCATTGGCTACAAAAGCCATTATACAGTATTCTAATCCAAACTTCAATATTATTTTTCTCTGAAAAAGTAGCCTACACCCCATTTTGTTATTATATATTCCGAGCTTTTTGGGTCTTTTTCAAGTTTTTCCCGTATCCTTCTTATATGGACATCCACCGTTCTAAGGTCCCCATAATATGCATAGCCCCAGACTCTTTCCAGGAGCTCTTCCCTTGTATATACCTTTCCCGGGGTTGATGCCAGAACATATAGAAGATCAAACTCCTTACCGGTAAGGCTAATATTCTTATCTTTACAAGTTACTTTTCTGCCTACCGTGTTTATCCTGATATCTCTTATCTCGATCACATTGCCATCACTTTCCTGAATCTTGTTTGAGTATCTCCTTAGGACGGCCTTTATCCTTGCTTTGAGTTCAAGGATGTTAAAGGGCTTCACGAGGTAATCGTCTGCACCATATTCAAGTGCCAGGATCTTCTTTATATCCTCATCAACAATAGTTATAAATATCAGTGGAACGGCAGACATAGTTCTCAAATTCTGGCAAAACAGGAGTCCGTTGCTATCAGGAAGTTCGATCTCAGTTAGAACCATATCATAATTCTTCCTGTTCAACAGCTCCATTGCAGCAGCTGCACTTCCTGCATGGTCTATCACATATTCATCTTGCTCGAGAGAATATCTCAAGCCTTTGACAAAGGACTTATCTGTATCTACAATCAACACTCTTCCGCTCATCATTTCACCCCTGGCTACTTGAACAGTACCCTGTTTTCTCCGGACCGTCTTGTTAACTTGATTTGGTCAAAATACTCCAGCAATCCGATTGCTACTTTGCGATTTGTATTTAGTATATCCCTGTAACCACCTACAGTAATGTTCCCTGTCTCTGCCATAAGATCATATAATGACGATTTAGCCTTTTCCAAGCTTGATGGTAAGAGATAAAGATCATCAGATAATTTCACGAGCTCGCCTGAGCCAATGAGATACATAATCATTTCTTCAGTTTCTCCATTAGTACCCAATGTAGTCTCCTGTAAATCCTCACGCTTGGGAGGCATAAATGGAGCTTTTTCAAAACTGTCCAATATCCATTTTTTAAGTGCCAGTTGTATGTCATTAAGTTCAGGTTCAAACACCGAAAGAGCAACAAGATCCTTTAGTTGTTTGATTCTTCCACCGGTAATCAAATGATCAAGTATCTCTTCTGCCAGCTTTGGTTTAGCTTTTGACAGAAACCTGCTTCTAATCTCTTCTTTCGCCATTCCGTTTCTTATCGGGTACTTTCTATGGAAATCCTCGAGCTCACCAATGATTTGATCCTCCAATAAATTCAATACCTTTTTGTGGACAGGATAAATGTCTTTGCTTAGTCTAAAAATTATTACCTTCCCATTTCCTTCAAGCTTCTTTATCTCCTCTTCCAGGCTTTCTTCAAGCATGGAGGCCGTTTTGGATATTTCCTTCAATGAGTGGTAATTCCTGCTGTTTTCTTCAACTATATGCTCCACAATTTCACTGAAATTCCCTTGATCCTTGATCGTCAGTTCTTCAAGGCTTTCCTCATCGAACCTTTTTCTCTTCACTGGATTTGGCTCGAGAACCTCACCTCCTCCAACAGTGAACATTGGGGAATAAAATCTGAGGATGAACCTGTCACCCCTTTTTGCAACTGTCTCCTCCTCAAGCCTGAGCTGAGCGTATGTCTCATCCCCAGGTTCAAGTACTTCTCTGTCAAGAAGCACTACTCTGCATAGTATTTCATCTGTTCCAAGATATAGCTTTAATCTGGTCCTATTCTCCAATCCCTTGTTTAAGGATCTCAATAGTTTAATTTTTACATCAAGCATCATGGTGGATCTCATTGAATTTACCGGGGCAACAATACTGCCTCTGTCAATCTGAGATTTCTTCACGCCCGCAAGATTAAGAGCAACTCTTTGTCCCCCATATGCTACTGACGCATCCTGATCGTGTACCTGGATCGATCTTATCCTTG
>DAIPJA010000155.1:0-4918 GCA_036770525.1 Gudongella sp.
CACTCCAAGGCGGCTTTGACTGCGGTTATATCGTCTCTTCCTTCTACAACGATTACTTCCTTGATCATCAAATCTTTCCTTCCTGTTAGGGCAGCCTGAAGAATCTCCTGGCATTATCGGCAGTTGCCTTTGCAAGCTCCTCTACTGTTATTCCCTTTATCTCTGCTATCTTTTCAGCTACGAGGTTCACATACTTTGGCTCGTTCCTTTTGCCTCTGAAGGGCTCAGGTGTCATGTATGGACAGTCGGTCTCTATCATAAGATTTTCAAGTGGTACTACTGAGGCAACCTCCCTCGGCACTCTTGCATTCTTAAAGGTAACTGCTCCACCAAGGGCGATGTAGAATCCAAGCTTTGCATAATCCACTGCCATCTCTGCGCTTCCTGAATAGCAGTGCATAAGGACCTTCAGCTTCCCGTCAGCTGCAGCATCTTTTAGGATGTCATAGGTCTCCTTGGCTGCATCCCTTGTGTGAATAACGACGGGTAGACCCAGCTCCTTTGCAAGCTGAAGCTGAGCCTTGAACCATTTTCTCTGTATGTCCCTGGGTGAATTATCGTAGTAAAAATCCAGCCCGATCTCACCTATTGCTACGACCTTTTTCTCTTTAGCTATATCTCTAAGCCAGTCAAGACCATCCTCCTCAAGCTCGCTGGCTGAATGAGGGTGTACTCCGGCTACGGCATATATATTATCGTATTTCCTTGCAAGCTCGAGGGTCGAAAGGCTTGATTCCTTGTCGGCGCCTATATTAATGACCATGTCAATGCCATCTTCCCTAAGGCTTTCAATTACATGCTCCCTGTCCTGATCGAACCTTGGGTCGTCCAAGTGGGCGTGACTATCTATAAACATATTGCCTCCTTATGAAATGGATGAACCGTCTGCAATATCTTCCAGTGTTGACAACAGTGTCAGGTTGCCGTCTGCATCCTCGGCAGCCATGATCATCCCTCTCGATTCAACTCCTCTAAGCTTTACAGGCTTAAGGTTTGCCACTACTATAACCTTCTTGCCAACTAGGTCCTCAGCCTTGTACCATTGCTTGATTCCGGATACGACAGTGCGGGTCTCATCTCCTACCTTAAGGGTGAGGACAAGAAGCTTATCGGCTTTTGGATGATCCTCGCATGCAATTACCTTGGCGACCTTAAGCTGAACCTTTGCAAAGTCGTCAATGGTTATCTCCTCAACAGTCTCCTCTTCGACAGGAGCATCCGGCTTTTTCTCATCGGCCTTAGCCTCTTTTTTGGCACCGGTCCTCTTTTCTATCAGTTTATTGTTTGCTGCATTTAGCCTTTCAAGCTCGACCTTTATATCAAGCCTTGGGAAGATTATACCTCCCTTTTGAAGCTTTGTTCCTTCCTTAAGAAGTCCCCAGGTCTTTGCATCCTCCCAGTTGACCGCCCCTTCAACTCCAAGCTGTCTTCTTATCTCGTCTGATGTCCTAACCATAAACGGCTGGATTAGGATCGATACTATTCTCAGGCTCTCGGAAAGGTTGTATAGAACTGTATCAAGTCTTTCTGCGTTGCCGTCCCTGGCAAGGATCCATGGCATGGTTTCATCGACATATTTATTGGTCCTTCTTATGAGCTTCCATATCTCCTCCAGAGCGTTGGAGAAATTAAGCTTGTCCATCAATTCCTCAACCTTGCCGGCAGTCTCTGTAGCTTGGATGATTAGGGTTTGGTCCAGCTCCTCGACAGCCTTAGGTGAAGGCAGGATTCCACCGTTATACTTCTCTACCATCGAAACGGTTCTTGATACAAGGTTCCCCAGATCGTTCGCAAGGTCTGAGTTAAGTCTTTGAAGGAACTTCTCTCTTGAGAATGAGCCGTCCTGTCCAAAGGAGAATTCTCTCATCAGGAAGTATTTGAAAGCATCTATTCCGTAAAGCTCGATTATTGGCTCGGGATATATAACATTGCCCTTTGATTTTGACATTTTATCGTCCTCAAATAGGATCCAGCCATGACCGAAGACCTTCTTCGGAAGGGGAAGCTCAAGTGCCATCAGTATCGCAGGCCAGATTATGGTGTGGAACCTTACTATCTCCTTGCCTACCAGGTGTACATCAGCCGGCCAGAACTTGTTGAAGTTGGTTTCATCTTCAGTTCCATAGCCAAGAGAAGTCAGATAACAGGATAGTGCGTCGATCCATACATATACCACGTGCTTCTCATCGAAGGGCACCTTTACTCCCCAATCGAAGCTGCTTCTTGAAACGCTAAGGTCATCCAAGCCATCCTTTAAGAAGTTGTTTATCATTTCGTTCTTCCTGCTCTCTGGCTGGATGAACTCCGGGTTGTCCTCATAAAGCTTTAATAGCTTGTCTCTGTACTTTGAAAGTCTGAAGAAGTATGCCTCCTCCTTGGCAAGATTAGTCTCTCTGCCGCAGTCAGGGCATTTGTTGCCCTCAACCAGCTGTGAATCGGACCAGAAGGACTCACAGGGTGTGCAGTATGCTCCCTCGTATTGGTCCTTATATATCTCTCCCTTGTCATATAGCTTTTTGAATATATCGGCAATGGCCTTCTCGTGTTTTGGATCTGTGCTTCTTATGAAGGAATCGTAGTCTATTTCAAGCATATTCCATAGAACCTTTATGTCTGCAACTATTTTGTCAACGTATGCCTGTGGGGTCATTCCAGCCTGGGAAGCCTTCTCCTGTATCTTTTGTCCGTGCTCGTCAGAGCCTGTCGTGAAGAATACGTCATAGCCCTGGAGTTTTTTGTAGCGCTTGATGGTGTCAGCAGCAACAGTTGTGTAGGTGTGGCCTATGTGCAGGTTGTCGCTGGGGTAATAGATCGGGGTCGTTAAATAGAAATTTTTCAAAGCTATCATCCTCTCTTTATGGAAAATAAAAAAACCTCCGGTCTCATAGAGACGAAGGCGACTTCGCGGTACCACTCTAATTATCTCAGGCCTCACGGCATGGATCTCAGCAGGTTTTTAACCTTACATAATAACGGATGTCACCGTCCAGGCCTACATTTCAGCCAGGAGATTCAGGGGCCATGTTCAAGGATCGCCATTGCCCGGATCCCACCATCCCGGACTCTCTTGTAAAGGCATGTGTCCCCTACTCTTCCCGTCGATATCTTTAGTTTACGATTAACAAGTATTATAGCGTAATGGAGGGAGGAATGTCAAGGGAAACCAATTGACGATTGACGATTGACAATCAAATTCACAATTCACAGTTCACAGAGCACAATGATAAGCGTTATGCGATAAGCGAAGAAGGGTCTGGCGGTCAATGACCGCCCCTACTTCAATCCCTTATTTTCTCTTATTTCTTTAGCTGACTACTAACTACCATCCACTAACTACTATTCAGAATATTCCGCCTATAAGGCCAAAAATTTGACAAGCTGAAATTTTTCGTTTACAATACAGAGACGGTCAAAAATAGTTACAAAAGAGTTACAACTTTTGTAGCAAAATCAAGGAGGAGAGTTATGGACAATAACCGGACCAATATGGTCGGCAAAGTTAAAGTCCTCTTACTTCTGGCTATAGCAATGACATTATCATTAGGGGTTAACTTCTTCCAGGGAAATGAAGTAAGCCTGAATGTGGATGGCGAGATCATAAATATGGTCTCCTATTCATCGACAGTTGAAGAGCTTCTTGAAGAGGAAGGTATCAAGCTCAGAAGGGGCGCAGTCGTAGAGCCCGGTCTGGACGCTTTGATCAAGGAAAAACTTGAAATAACAATCATAAATCCGAAGGATTACACAATCATCATCGGGGATGAAACTATTAAGTTTAGATCCCTGAGCTCAAAGGTATCTGATGTCCTTGAAGACGCAGATATAGCTGTTGGGCTGAAGGACTTTACGAAGCCTTCTCTGGACTCAACCGTCAAAGACGGAGACACAATTGAGTTGTTAAGAGTCGTGGAGGTTCCCAGAGTCGAAGAAGCAGTCATACCCTTTGAAAAGGAGATCATTTCCAACGAACGATTGGACAGAGGAGTGGTCAATGTTCTTCAGGAGGGTAAGGACGGCTTGAGAAGATCACATATCAACGATATTTACGTAAATGGTGTCTTCACATCATCCGTCATAATCAGCGATGCCATTCTGGAAGAGCCGGTATCGCAGGTTATAGAAAGAGGGGTCAACAATATAGTGCTGACATCCCGTGGAGAAACCCGCTTTAAGGATACTATGATCCTGGAGGCAACGGCCTACGACCTTTCCTACGCAAGCACAGGAAAGAGGCCGGGAGACCGATACTACGGCATAACCGCCACTGGAACGAGGGCAAGACCTGGAACTGTTGCTGTTGACCCAAGAGTTATTCCGCTGGGGACTAAGCTGTACATCAAGTCCCTGGATGGAACAAAGGATTATGGATTTGCTATAGCAGAAGATGTTGGAGGAGCCATTAAAGGCGAAAAAATAGACCTGTTTTTCAATTCGGCAACCGATGTTAGATACTTCGGCCGAAGAGATGTAAAAGTATATATATTAGATTAGTAAAGGTGCCGCAGCTTGCGGCACCTTTATTCTATCCTCAATTCATATACGTATGTCGTTATCCCTGGGACGCTTATCCCATGGGGGTGCTTGAACTCACCGTTTTCCCTCACTATCCCGTTGTCATCGAAAAGACACCTTATTTTGATCTCTTCAATATTTCTCTTTCTCTTGGCTTCCATATGCCTTCTTATCACTGCATGGGGCAAAAGACACTCATTCTGGTTGGCGTTGTGTATTACAAGAATGCAGCCGCCGTTGCTTTTTATTGTGTAGGAAAGCATATGGCAGTTGCCAGTGTTCTCAATGAAGTGAATTTTATCCCTTATTTCATCTCCATCGTCGATCCTGAATTCCGGTCTGAGCTTCCTGAAGGCTATCAGGTCTTTAAGGTAGTTATAAAAATCAAGGTTTTTTTCCTTAAGTG
>DAIPJA010000156.1:0-4918 GCA_036770525.1 Gudongella sp.
TCCCTTATGCCCTTTGGATCCATCCTCTGTGGATATATGTATCTCACTTACATGCTCTTCAAAGCTTTCCAACAGGTAAGGCTCACTTCTGAAGCCGGCATACAGATCTGCCTTATATCCAAGACTTCTGGCAAGATAAAGCATCGGTGCTATCCCAATCCCTCCCGATACTATTGCAATTTTTTTGCATTCAACTATGGGAAAGCCGTTCCCCAACGGACCAAGCAAGCTCAATGCATCTCCCGGCTTGAGCTGTGATATAATATGGGTCCCTTTCCCTCTTATCTCATAGATCATCGTCAGTACCCCGTCTCTTAAATCAGCGATACTTATAGGTCTTGGAAGGAATGGATCATTTCCTTCCCAGCCTCTTAGCATGTAGAATTGCCCGGGAGCTCCCTTGAAATCTCCCTGGAGCCTTAGCAAGTATATGTTCTTGGCGATTTCTATATTTTCAATTATGATACCTTCTTTATAGCTATCCTTCAAAGCCAATGTCCTCCCTCATATCAAGAACTGCCTGCCTGGTATAGTCTCCAAAGCGCTCCCAACCGTCGCTGTGTTTGGCGTATGCAGTAATTATACCTCTTGATGAGTTTACTACTCCGCCGTTTCCATCCTTCAGATAAAGTCTTGCATCCTTTCCGGTTGCACCCTGTGCTCCGTATCCGGGTATCAGGAAAAACACGTCCTGATACCTTTCTCTTATTTCAATGGCCTCGTCGGTATGTGTCCCTCCTACAACTGCTCCCAGAGAGGAATATCCGCATTTTCCAATATAGTCCTTCCCAATTTCAGCAAGCGTGTCTCCCACATGGAGATAAATCTTTTTCCCGTCAGCTTCAAGGTACTCGATATCTCTTGCTCCAGGATTTGAGGTCCTCAAGAGCACGAACAATCCTTTTTTCCCACTTTCTAGGTATGGCAGATAGGGAGTAATGCTGTCAAAGCCCATGTAGGGATTGAGAGTAATGAAATCTGCCTCGAAGTCACCTTCGAAATGAGCCTTTCCATACATCTCTGCAGTCGATGAAATGTCCCCTCTCTTTACATCCCCGATCGATAGTGATCCTATATGTCTAAAATATTCAAGCGTCCTTTTATATGCCGTAAGACCCCGGAGTCCATATGCCTCGTAAAAAGCGATCTGAGGCTTGTATATTGCAGTAATATCATGGGTAGAATCGATTATCATCCTGTTGTATTGAAAGACGATCTCATCTGTGTCCTGATATTTTCTCTTCAGCTCTTCAGGTATATACTCAAGTCTTGAATCAAGTCCTACGCAAACCATCCCTTTGCTTTCCACTTCCTTAAAAAGTCTGTCAATTATCAAGTCCCAACACCTCCCCGCAGCTTTTGCTCATATATTTGATCTCTCCGCTCTTAATGGTCATCAGTATTTCTCCCTGAAGCTCATGACCCTCGAATGGAGTGTTTTTCCCTTTTGATACGAAGGTTGAAGGATCAACGACCACCTTTTTCCCCAGATCGACAAGAACCAGATCTCCATCATACCCCTCAATGAGCTTTCCCTTATCAAGCCCCATTATTTCTGCAGGTCTGCCTGACATAAGTCTTGAAAGAAGCTTCAAATCAACATTATGATCCCTTACCAGCACTGTATGGGCAACTGAAAACGCAGTTTCAAGTCCTGAAAGCCCAGGGCTACCCTTTAACTTGTCTTCCCTGGTATGTGGTGCATGGTCGGTGGCGATCGCATCCACAGTTCCGTCCTTGATGCCTACTATAAGTGCCTCCACATCCCTTCTGGTCCTGATAGGCGGATTTACCCTATAAGGATTATCCCACAAAGCTATATGGTGAGGAGTCACATCGCAGGTAATATTTTGTCCCTTTTGCTTCCCTCTTCTTATCTCCTCTATGGCCTCCTCTGTGCTTACATGAGTCAGGTGAAGCCTTGCCCTGGTATAAAGAGCGAGGTATATGTTTCTTACTGTCTCGAGATTTTCCGAAAGTCTGTAGTCGATGGGGGTTATTTGTTCATCCTCGGCGTGGGACATAATAATCAGGCCGTTTTCCCATGCTTTTTCCATTGCCTTATACATCACATAAGAGCTTGATACTCCTTTCCCATCATCAGTGATAATCCTGACCCGATCGTCCAGGTTATCAAGGTGTGATATGTCCTTCCCGTCAAAGCTTCTGGTTATGGATACGCATTGGTGCACTTGGACCATATCAAGCTCCTTTGCCTTATCCATCACGTATTCCACGGTAGCAATATCTGAGCACACCGGAGATGTATTAGCCATAAGGTTTACGAAAGTATAGCCGCCCTTCAAAGCAGCAAGACTGCCTGTAAGCATATCCTCCTTCCAGGTGAATCCAGGATCCCTGAAATGTGCATGCAGATCTATGAAAGCAGGCATAAGGCACATTCCACGGGCATCTATAATAGGGCCCTCAAAGAATATGTCATCGCCAAGCTCTGCTATTTTCCCGTCTCTAATAAGAAGGTCGCCGTTAAGATCTATATCCTGATCAACCAGCCTGGCTCCCTTTATCAACAGCTCCATACTATCCCTCCCAGGAATAAATGTGATCGCAGTACTCACATTTATAGATACCCCTTGAATGATCGATGAGAACAAATCTGTGAGTCACATTTCTTTCCTCGGTGGTTATGCACCTTGGGTTCTTACACTTTATTATCCCTTCGACTCGGTCAGGGAGAGAAAGCTTGATCTTGTCGGTTATGATCTCGTCTTCTATTACGTTTATAGTAATATTCGGATCCAGAAAGCCCAGCATGGCAAGGTCCAGATCTATTACATCCTCAATCTTGATTATATCCTTTTTACCATGCTTTTTGCTGGCAGCATTCATTATGAGTGCGATCGTAAAGTCAGCCTGGTCCAGCTTTAAATATTGGAATATCTTAAGGCCCATCCCTGGTCTAATATGATCTATGACAAGTCCCTTCTTAATGCTTGTAATATTCAGCATCTATTTCACCCCCAAAAGCTTAAGAATCAAAGCCATTCTTACGTACATCCCGTTCTTTACCTGTCTGAAATACCATGCCCTGGGGTCGTCATCCACTTCGGGGCTGATCTCGTTCACTCTTGGAAGCGGGTGCAATATAACGAGATCCTCAGGTGCGATCAGAAGCTTCTCCCGATCAAGAATATAGCTGTCCTTGAGTCTGATATAATCTGCTTCGTTAAAAAATCTCTCCTTCTGGACTCGAGTCATGTAAAGAACATCCAGTTCGCCGATTACCTCCTCAAGCCTTTCCACCTCTCTGAAGGGTATCCCCTTCCCGAGGAGGATCTCCTGTCTTATATAATCAGGTACCTGAAGCTCCTTGGGAGATATCAATAAAAACTCAATATTCTCGTATCTTGACATCGCTTTTATAATCGAATGTACGGTCCTGCCAAACTTCAGGTCCCCGCATAAACCAATGACAAGCTTATCCAGTCTTCCCTTGGCCTGCAGTATAGTAAAAAGATCTGTTATGGTTTGAGTAGGGTGCTGATGTCCTCCGTCTCCTCCGTTTATAAGTGGTACAGGACAGTACTCTGTCCCAAGCCTTGGAGCGCCTTCCTTGGGATGGCGCATTGCGATAATATCCGCATATGCCCCGACCGTCCTCAGAGTGTCGGCAAGGCTTTCGCCCTTTGCCACAGAACTAGAGCCCGGCTCCGAAAACCCGATGACGCTTCCACCCAATCTCAACATTGCGGCTTCAAAGCTAAATCTGGTCCTGGTGCTGGGCTCATAAAATAGAGTGCTCAGGATCTTGCCATGGCATATAGAATTGTAATCTTCAGGGCTTTCGATGATCCTCTCGGTCAACTCAAAAATACTCTCAAGTTCTTTGATGCTAAAATCTTGGGGATCGATCAGGTGTCTTCCTTTCAGCATAATAATTCCTCCTCGTTTACCTGTAGGTTTCTCGGAGCAGCGCATTAAAAATGCCCTCCACAAAGGAAGGCATAAGTATTTTCGCTTATACGCACTCCTTTCCAATCTCACGGGATCGGTTTAAAGGTATTTATTTAGTTAAAATTATCATAGCAGAGGCCTCAAGTCAACTACCTTGAGTAAATTTTCAATTGCTTTCCACCATAATTGTGGAGTTGGCTGCAGCAGGACCCAATTTTTAACTGATCATGTTAGCTATAGTAATAATCTGGTATAATTAGACTATCTAAATAATATACGGGGGGATAATATGAATTTTCTATTTGAAAAAGGCGGAGATGTTAGAGCGGTTCTTGTTTTCAAGGGAGCTGAAAAATCGTCTGAGGCTAATGAGCTTTATAGCTTTGTTAAGGAGCGAAAGCTGTTTGAAGGCAAAGCAGGCGAAGTATATTCAAGCCTGGGAAATGGTAAAGATGTTATATTACTTGGACTTGGAGAAGAATCCAAGCTGGATTATCAGGTAATAAGGAAAGCATTCTATTCTCTAGGGAAGGAGGCTGGAAGGCTGAAGCTTGAGAGTATCGGAGTCCATATCCCGAAATTTGAAGACAAATGCTATGGAAAGACCTTAAAGGCAGCGTCAGAGGGTCTGATCCAGTCTCAATACAGCTTTGATAAATACAAGAGTAAATCTGACCAAAGGGTTTTTCTAAATGAGATTTATCTTCAGGTAAGGGATGATAAGCTTGAAAAAGCTAAAAACGTTGTTTCAGAGACTCAGATCCTTATGGAGGGTGTATTCCTAGCTAGAGATCTGGTCAATGAGCCCGCAATAAATATGTACCCTGAGGTTCTTGCAAGGAGTGCAGTTGACAGTCTTGCACCATTAGGAGTCAAGGTAGAAGTATTTGGGAAGGAAAAAATCGAGGAGCTTGGCATGACAGCCTTCCTTGCCGTTGCGAAAGGCTCAGAGAAGGAGCCTCAATTTATTATAATGAAGTATGAGGGCAATCCTGATTCAAAA
>DAIPJA010000157.1:0-4822 GCA_036770525.1 Gudongella sp.
ACCAGCCTCTATCTGAACTGGACTGGTGATGCTGAATTCAGTGGCCTGGATGGTATTATGGATCTTGAAAGTGCCAGAAATGCATATAAGAAAATACCGGGGATTCAACTGGTTTATAAAATAAGTGATCAATTTCCAAGACCTTTGGACTCAGCCGGACAAGAGCTTTCTCATTATTTAGTCTATGCTCCGAGAGACAATATAACCATGATCGATCCATGGACTGGTGAACCTGTAATCTCAGGCTACGGACGTTATGGAATGGGTGGCGGAAAAGCGGAAGCCATGGATCAAGGTGGCATTACACCAATAGAAAAGGAAGAACTGGAAAAGCTTAAGGGACTGCTGTCGTCTGCTGAAGCCGAAAAGATAAGCAGAGATCTCCTTGATATCGGCGATGATTATATTATGGACAGCCAGAGCCTTTATTCCTCATGGAAGAACAAGGACGAGTATAACTGGTCCACCAGCTTCACTAAAAACAGAGGAGCGGAGAACTCTATATTTGTTGAGGTATCTATTGATGCCAGATATGGAGAGCTCATATCCTTCTATATTAACAACTCGGGCAATGAAGGTAAAAAATCAACTTTGGACAGGGAGATGGCAAGAGAGATCGCTGAAGATTTTGTCAGAAAAACAATTCCTGACCTCATGGATTCAATTAAAAGCCCTATTGAATACAATATCTCCGAAACAGAAAGGCTGCAATATTTCATTTTCAACAGATATATTGGGGATATCCAGGTGGAAGGAGATTCAATTACTGTGGTTGTCGATACCTTTGATGGCTCGGTTGCATCCTACAATAAGTCCTGGTACACGGGAAGCTTTCCTTTGCCAGAGGGAATAATAACTCTTGATGAAGCATACGAAGCACTTGTTGAGAGTGTAGGCTTTGGACTTGGATATCGTATTATACCTGTAGAGGAGAAGGGCATATGGTCTGATCAGGTAAGGCTGGTATATCAAACCAATCCCCAAAGAGCCCCTTATATAGACCCGTTTACAGGAGAGCCTCTTGATTATTCCGGGAATCCTTACAGGATCAGACAGACTCAAAGCTACGGTGATTTGGATAACACGTATGCCAAGGATAAGATACTGCTCCTCACTGAATACGGCATAACTTTGCCTGGTGAGAATTTCATGCCAAAGTCAAAGATCATCCAGAAGGATTTCATGAGATACCTATGGGGAGCAATGAACTCCTACAGGCTGGACAGAGAGGTTTCTGACGATACAATATACCAGGAGCTGGCCGATGGTGGGATAATTAGGTCTGATGAAGTCAACAGGGAAGGAACAGTTACAAAGGCTGAGGCTGCAAAATTCGTTGTAAGAGCAAAGGGATTGGAAAAAATCGCATTGATACAGGGGATATATGCAAATATTTTCAAGGATTCAAACTCTATAGTTAAGGATTACAAGGGGTATGTCACACTGGCATATGGTCTTGGAATATTGAAGGGTGACAATTCAGGCTATATAAGGGCAGATTATGTCCTTAAGAGAGAGGATGCAGCATCGATAATATTTGAATTTGCGTTCAATGGTTCCTGATCAAACACAGAATATTTGTCAGCCAGCTCCAAAGAGCTGGCTGATGCATTTTTCGAATGCTTTACAAAATAGCGATAATGGGATAATATTAATGGGTTGAAGAACAATCAAATAATAGAAGGGATCTGTAATACTAAATGATAAGAGAAGATATAAGGAACATTGCAATAATTGCCCATGTCGACCACGGAAAGACAACACTTGTTGACAGCCTACTTAAGCAGTCAGGAATATTCAGGGCAAATCAGCAGGTCAATGAAAGAGTAATGGACTCAAATGACATAGAGCGGGAGAGGGGAATAACCATCCTGGCAAAAAATACTGCTGTAAACTATAAAGGGGTAAAAATAAACATAGTCGATACCCCTGGACATGCTGACTTTGGAGGAGAGGTTGAAAGAGTACTCAAGATGGTAAATGGAGTTGTCCTCCTGGTTGATGCATTCGAGGGACCAATGCCCCAGACGAAATTTGTACTCAAGAAGGCATTGGATCTTGAACTGCCAGTGGTAGTATCCATCAACAAGATAGACAGGCCGGAGGCACGTCCCGAGGAAGTAATTGATGAGATCCTTGACCTTTTTATAGAACTGGGAGCAAAAAGCAGTCAGCTGGATTGCCCGTTCGTCTTCACATCTGCAAAAAAGGGCACTGCAGCTCTTGAACCTGGAGGGGATGAGGAATCGATGGAGGCCTTGTTCGAAACCATCCTGACGTATATACCTGCACCAGAAGGAGATGCGGAGGAACCGCTTCAACTTCTTATATCGACCATTGATTACAACGAGTATATCGGAAGGATTGGGATAGGCAAAGTTGAGAGAGGAACTATCAGGATTGGGCAGGATGTAGTGATAGTTAACCAGGCTCACCCCGAAAGACAGCTTAAGGCTAAGATTGCGAAGCTTTACGAGTTCCAGGGCCTTGCAAGAGTGGAGGTTGATTATGCTGCAATGGGGAGCATTATAGCTGTGTCAGGCCCATCGGACATAGAAATCGGGGACACGGTATGCGATCCTGATGCTGTTCAAGCCCTTGATTTTGTAAAAATATCCGAACCTACACTAGCGATGACATTTTCAGTAAACAACAGTCCATTTGCCGGGAGAGAGGGAGAATTCGTAACATCCAGACAGCTTAGGACCAGGCTTTACAGAGAAGTTCAGACTGATGTGAGTCTTAGGGTCGAGGATACTGATTCCACCGACGCCTTCAAGGTTTCGGGGAGAGGGGAGCTTCACCTTTCTGTTCTAATTGAAAATATGAGAAGAGAAGGCTACGAATTCCAGGTATCTAAGCCTGAGGTACTCTACAGAATGATTGAAGGGAAACGCCATGAGCCAATGGAGATAGTGACAGTGGATGTCAACTCCGAATTTGTAGGAGCGGTCATAGACAAGCTTGGGCAGAGAAAGGGTGAATTGGTAAGCATGTCTGAGTCAAATGGAGGATATGCAAGACTTTTGTTTTCTATTCCTGCAAGGGGTCTTATAGGTTACAGACAAGAGTTTCTTACAGACACTAAAGGAAACGGAGTTCTCAATTCCATTTTTGATGGATATCTACCCTTCAAGGGCGAGATCCCAAGAAGAAAGACCGGATCAATAATAGCATTTGAAACTGGAGAGTCTACAAGCTATGGCTTGTATTCAGCCCAGGAAAGAGGTATCCTCTTTATAGAGCCTGGAACTCCTGTATACGAGGGAATGGTGGTCGGATCCAATCCCAAGGGATTGGATATAGAGGTTAACGTCACACGAAAAAAACAACAATCAAATATTCGTGCCGCGGGCTCAGACGATGCTCTTAGATTATCTCCACCCAAGCTGATGTCGCTGGAGGAAGCTTTGGAGTTTATCGAAGACGACGAACTGATCGAAATAACTCCTAAATCTATTAGGATAAGAAAGAGAATATTGGATGCAGGAAAGAGATATAAATCAAAGAAGTAGTTCACCCTGGGGGGAATAGGTTTGGAAGCATTAATCTCATCATATGAATGGGCATTCAGCAACCTTATCTGGATAAATATGCTCCTCGCCTTAGCTTTGGTATTTTTTGAAAGGAGAAATCCGACATCGACCTGGCTATGGTTAATGGTGCTGCTATTTTTACCTGGAATCGGATTTATATTATATCTTTTCATTGGGCAGGACATGTCAAAGAAAAAGATGTTTAAGCTTAAGAGCGAAGAGGATGATTGCTTCGATATTCTGATAGCTGACCAGGAAAAGAATCTCACAACCAGGGAGTTTCTAAAGAACAATCCGGAATACAAGAGATATGATGACATAGTAAAGCTCAACCTTATGAGCAGCAAGGCAGTTTACACTGTGGATAATGATATTGAGCTTTTGCTCAGCGGCGAGGATAAATTCGCAAGTCTTCTGAACAGCATAGAGAATGCAAAAAGGTACATCCATATGGAGTATTATATATTCCATAGCGATCAAATCGGAAGCAAGGTGCTTGATGCTCTTACCAGAAGGGCAGAAGAAGGGGTAGAGGTCAAGCTTCTTATTGATGGGATGGGTGGCAGGAAGATATCCAAAAAAGCCTTGGAGAGATTAAGGCTCGCCGGAGGGAATGCTGCGTTCTTCTTCCCTCCGTTTATTCCGGTTGTCAATGTAAGGATCAATTACAGAAATCACAGGAAGATATGTATCATAGACGGTGAAGTGGCTTTTATGGGCGGGTTTAACATAGGAGATGAATATCTTGGTATTTCCAGGAAGTTTGGCTACTGGAGAGATACTCATATGAAACTGAGGGGTTCTGTTATTAGCTCACTCCAATGGCAGTTTTTCCTTGACTGGAGATTTGCAACTGGAAAGGAGCTGACTGGTTGTCAAAGCTATGTGGGTGTTGAAATCAATGAGGAAAAGGTAGGAGTTCAGATCGTAAGCAGCGGTCCCGATTCCAAATGGCCAAGCATTAAGGATGGCTATCTTAAGATGATAGCTAATGCGGAAAAGAAGCTTTACATGGAAACTCCCTACTTCATACCTGACGACAGTATTTTTGAGGTATTGAGGATCGCAGGTCTTTCGGGGCTGGATGTCAGGATCATGATCCCCAATAAACCTGATCATCCATTTGTTTACTGGGCAGGGTTAAGCTACATAGGAGATCTTCTGGAGGCAGGGGTACGGTTCTATACTTATGAACGGGGCTTTCTGCATTCAAAGGTGATGATAATGGATGACCTTGTATCATCTGTTGGCACCGCAAATCTGGACATAAGAAGCTTCAAGCTGAA
>DAIPJA010000002.1:0-28159 GCA_036770525.1 Gudongella sp.
GAAGGATCTTAAACCAGTCCATGTTGATCTTGCTGCGGGAACACTCCAAAGTAAAATGATCCTCTCAGGGGAGAGAATATGTAAAAGCTTTGGTGAAAGAATCATTTTCCAAGATGCGGAACTTCTCATTGGACCAGGTGAAAAACTTGCGCTTGTTGGACCGAACGGCTCAGGAAAGAGCACGCTTATTAAAATGATCCTCTCAGGAGAGGAAGGCATCAAAATATCACCAAGTGCCAAGATTGGATACTACAGCCAGAACTTTGAGATTTTGGATGATGGCAGCACTCTCCTTGAGGCTATACTTAAGGACAGTCCGCATTCAGAGACCTATATCAGAACAATGCTGGGGAGGCTTTTGTTTAGAAGAGATGACGTCTACAAGAGAATCCAGGTGCTTAGTGGAGGTGAAAGAGTCAAGGCATCTGTAGCTAAGCTTATCTTGTCAGACAACAACCTCCTCATATTGGATGAGCCTACGAACTATCTTGATATTGCATCTATAGAGGCATTGGAGGAGGCGATGTCAGCCTTCGAAGGCAGTTTGATTTTTGCTACTCATGACAGAGCCTTGATAGATCGTGTAGCGACAGGATTACTGGTTATCAAAGAGAGGAAGATCATTAGATTTGATGGGAACTATAAGGAATATTTGCAGTATGGGAGTAGAATCAAAAAAGACGATTCCTCTGAGACTCTTGCAGTTTTAGAGAACAGACTTTCCATCCTCGTAGGACAGCTAGCATCAACCACAGATATTGACGAAAAGAATAAGCTGGAGCAGGAATACTTCCTTACAGCCGGAAAGATAAAAGAGCTAAAGCATAATAAGTAGGTGTTTCCCAACTCTCTAATTGGGTAAAGGTGCCTTAATTGAGATAAAGGAGATGATCTAATGAAGATTGCAGTAATTGTTGGAGCCTAAGGGAAAAATCCTTTAATAGAAGAATTGCAGAGTTTATAAAGCAAAGATATGAAGGTGAACATGAAATGGAGGTCATAAGACTTAATGACCTGCCGTTATTCAACGAGGATTTTGAGAAGGATCCTCCGCAATCTGTAATGGAGTTCAAAGAAAAAATAAAGAAAAGCGATGCAGTACTTATTGTAAGCCCAGAGTATAATCATTCGATTCCTGGAGGTATGAAAAATGCTTTGGACTGGTGCTCCAGAGTTGATCGGGTGTTTGTAAATAAACCTGTTATGATAATGGGGGCTTCAAATGGCAATGTCGGTACGGCGAGAAGCCAATCAGAGATCAGGCAGGTGCTCAATGCACCAGGCTTATCAGCTCTGGTACTTCCAGGGAACCATCTCCTCATAGCAAACGTTCAGGATCATTTCGATGAGAATGAAAATTTTGTGGATGAACGAACTATTAAATATCTGGATAAGGTTATAGAGAACTTAGTAAAATGGGCTGAGAAGATAAAATAATAAAATCCACGGCAACTGCCGTGGATTTTATAATAACTAAACTGCCCATTCTCCGTCCATAAAAATCTCGATCTCTTCTCCATCTTGAGTAATCCCCACAATTGAAAGATCGGATGTACCTATCATAAAGTCCTCATGGGTAAAGGAGTCATTGACCCCATGCGCCTCAAGTTCTTCCTCGTTCATAGAAGGACCTCCCTCTATACAGATTGGATATGCCTTACCAAGAGCCAGGTGACATGCTGCATTTTCATCAAATAGAGTATTCATAAATAATATCCCTGCTCTCTCAATAGGTGAGCTGTATGGAACAAGAGCCACCTCTCCCAGATACCTTGAGCCCTCATCCATGTCCAGAAGCTCAGCCAGCAAATCCTGGCCTTTCTCTGCCTCAAAGTCTACAACCTTCCCATCCTCGAAAACAAGACTGAAGTTATCTATCAGATTTCCTCCATAGTTAAGAGGCTTTGTACTGTAAACAACACCATTTACTCCGTACATTGAAGGTAGAGTGAATACTTCCTCCGTAGGCATGTTAGCTACAAAAAGATCTCCCTTGGCATTTACACTTCCGCCGCCAGCCCATATGTGGCCTTCAGGAAGTTCTATCATAAGATCTGTACCGTTATTGGAGGTATAGTGAAGCTTGGCAAATTTCTTTTCATTAAGATAGGATACCTTCTCCTCAAGCGTTTCTATGTGCTGCTTCCAGGCCTCAACCGGATTTTCCATGTTCATCCTTGTAGCTTCAAGGATAGCATCCCAAAGCTTTTCAACGGCTTCTACCTCCTCCATCTCCGGGAATAATCGTTTAGCCCAGGAAATAGTCGGTATAGAGGCAACGCACCAAGAATTAATGTCGTTCATAGTGTAGTTTCTATATTCCTTTAAGCCAATCCCTGCAGCTTTATTATTGGCTGATATTTTTTTTGTATCTATACCTTGAAGAAGCTGAGGATCCTCAGCCGAGATATATATAAAGTTGCCACCTTTTTTAGCAAATTCCTCCAGAGGTTCCGCCTTCCACCTTGGGAAGATCTCAAAGACCTCAAGCGGAGCATTCTCATACTTGAGTCTGGTAAGGACGTCATCCATCCAATTCATGTAAATGTCTGTACATCCATGCTGATAGGCAATTTTTGCCATCATTCTTACGAATTCTGCACCCTCGACGGGAGCAGAGATAACAAGAGGCTCGCCTGGCTTTAGATTTACACCAACCTCAACAAGCAACCGGGCATACTCTTCCATTTTTCCCCTAAAGCTTGACATTTGATCACCCCAATTTAAGAATCTACCATCAGTTTACCTAATAAACGGGATAATGTAAACAACTCCTCCAAAATTAGCTTTAGTTTAACGTGATTAATGAAATGTAAATAGCTATATAATCAAATACTCACTTGATATCATACAATTGACAGCGATTGCTTTTTAATGTAGAATTCTCTAAACAACTATTATATCTTGTAGAAGCTTAAAAAGCAGGAGGATACTGTGGAAGCTCAGAATTCCAAGAAAAGCTTTATTATAAACGTATTGTTTTACCTGTTGATAGGTCTATTAGTGACCGCAACCCTAAAGTTCATACTTCCTCTTGTAAGCCCATTTATTATGGGCTTCCTCATCGCATATCTGCTTAGAAAGCCTACAAAGAGTCTGGTTTCAAGGTTCAAGCTGTCATACAAGCCTGTTTCTGCTATGGTCGTGTTGATCTTCTATGTGGCAATTGGATTCCTGTTATCGCTTATAGGTGCCAACCTTGTTACCATGATAGCATCAGCAATCATTGGGCTTCCAGCTGTATATGAAGAGCAGATAAGACCGTTCCTGTTGACTTCCTATACTACCATAGAGCAGATCGTATTCAACCTCAACCCTGCAATCAGGGACGTTCTATATGAGAACTTCCAAAGATTCATTGGATCCATAGGTGAGAATATAACCAACATTTCATTAGGTATAGTTGGCTTTCTTTCAAGTATCGCAACTTCACTGCCTGGCTTGTTTGTAAGAACACTTTTAATGGTGGTATCAACATTCTTTATAGCAGTCGATTTTGACTCTCATACCGGTTTTATACTTAGACAATTCTCTCCAAAGAGAGCAAAAATCCTTATAAGCATTAAAAATTACCTGAAGAATACGCTGCTTGTGGTTTTCAAATCATACGGAACGATAATGTTTATAACATTTATTGAGCTTTCGGGAGGACTGATTTTAATTGATATACCAAATCCTATCCTTATAGCATTGATCATTGCAGCCTTCGATATACTGCCTCTCTTTGGGACTGGTGGGATAATGGTTCCATGGGTTATTTTCAATCTCGTTATCGGAAGCTATGGAAGGGCGTTGGGACTGTTCATACTCTATGTATTTGTAACGGTAGTTAGAAACATGATTGAACCGAAGATCGTCGGAGGACAGCTGGGGATACATCCTATCGTCGCTTTGATGAGTATGTTCATAGGAGCTACATATTTCGGTTTCCTTGGACTATTCGGTTTTCCGATCACTCTTTCACTCTTAAAGCACTTAAATGATGAAGGAATCATAAAGGTATTCAAGTGATGGTAAGGCCTATTCTAGTGAATAGGCCTTTAGTATATCAACTTGATTCAACTATTTATTGATAAACGATAAATTGTTTGCTAAAATATTCCCAAGGACTATAAAAGAGGTGTGACTATATGAAAAAAGGAACAACACTATTCCTTAAGCTGGCAGTAATAATTATTGCACTACCAATACTGGCCTTGTGTATTTACGGACTTCCAACGATCGTAAAAAACTCAATGCTCCACCCATGGGAGCTGAACAGGTACTTGTATGGTATAATCGGAGGAATGTATGTAACAGCCATTCCATTTTTCTATGCCATGTATCAGGCAATGAAGCTGTTAGGGTATATTGATAAAAATAATGCTTTTTCCTTCGACTCAGTGCAGGCACTGAACAGGATCAAGTGGAGCGGGGTCACTATAAGCGCAATATATATAGTATTAATGCCATTGTTCTATATAATAGGCGAGCTGGATGATGCTCCCGGTTTAATATTAGTAGGTATGGTATTCACATTTGCACCTGCGGTGATTTCAGTATTTGCTGCTGTACTTCAAAGACTGTTGAAGGAAGCTATAGAGTTCAAGGCTGAAAATGAGCTTACTGTGTGAGGTGGCGGATATGGCAATAATAATTAATTTAGATGTAATGCTTGCTAAAAGGAAAATGAGCGTTACAGAGCTCTCAGAGAGAGTGGGAATAACCATGGCAAATTTATCAATACTGAAAAATGGTAAAGCAAAAGCAATCAGATTCTCCACACTTGAAGGTATTTGCAAAGCACTTGAATGCCAGCCTGGAGATATACTTGAATACCGAGAAGACAAATAGGATCCCTCGAGGATCTTTTTTCATACCTAAAGCTTTAACACTTTACTAAAATAAAAAAGGATGTATAATATATCTAATATTCTTTTTTAACGGAGTGATGACAGTGGTAAAATATGCTAAAAGAATGCAAAACATGGAAAAAACTGCCAACATAATAAAAGGATTATTTGGAGCTATGAGCAACCCTGATATGATTTCCTTTGGAGGGGGAGCTGTAGCTAAGGAGGCACTTCCCATTGAGCAAACGCTCGCTATTGCAAATGATATACTTGGACCTGATGGTAAAGGTGCCGAAGCTCTTTCATACGGACCTGTTATGGGGATACCTCAATTAAGGCAGGCCGTCGCAGATCATCTCTTAAAGCCAAAAGGCATTGACGCACAGATGGAGGATATCCTTATACTAACAGGAGGACTGGAGGCGATGAACCTTATGTGTCAGGTTTTCATAGATCCAGGAGATGTTATTCTCGTAGAAACTCCAACCTTTGTTCATTCTGTCGAGATTTTCGACATGTTTGAGGCTGAACTTATAGCTGTGAAAACGGATGAATTCGGAATGGATCCTGATGACGTAGAGAGAAAAATCAGAGAGCATAATCCAAAGATGGTATATGTTGTTCCAACCTTCCAGAACCCAACAGGAAGGACACTTCCCTTTGAGAGAAGGAAGAGACTTGCAGAAATTGGAAGTAAGTACGACGTGATAATACTTGAGGACGATCCCTATAGAGATATCAGGTATTCCGGTGAGGATATTCCTCCGATCAAGGCATTTGACAAAACAAATAATACTGTACTTGCAAACAGCTTCTCAAAGATATTCTCTCCAGGAATGAGACTTGGTTACCTATATGCATCACCTGATATAATCTCCAAAGCGGCAGATGCAAAATCTGCAACAAATTCACACACCTCGATACTTCCTCAGATGATTTGCGCGGATTTTTTCAATAAGGGTTATTATGAGGATCACCTTAAAAAGCTCTGCGACATCCACAGAGAGAGAAGAGATGCCATGTTAAATGCAATAGACAGATATTTTCCGGAAGGAACTAAGCGGACAAATCCAGATGGAGGATTATTTATATGGGTAGAATTACCTGAAGGCATAGATACCACAGAGCTCTTGAAGGAATCCACAGCAAATCCGGATATTGGGGTAGCCTATATCGCCGGAGAAGGTTTTTTTACTGAAGGCAATGGCAGGGGTTCAAATTGCATGAGGCTTTGCTTCAGCTCAGTACCGGTTGACAAGATCAACCTTGGTATAGAAATTCTGGGGAGAATCATAAAACAAAAGTTAAGTTAGTAAAGCTTTACAAAGATTTCACATTTAGGACATGAAACCTTAACAATCTTTCTATATACTGATAACAGATAGTAAACAATACTGTCCCCCCATTCATTTATATAGTATGCTGCTTCATACAACTTGAGCTCCAAATATGGAGCTCATTTTCTTTTTTGAATTTTCAAATTTCGCACTGGAAAAGGAGTATTTTCCAGTTAAATGTAGTATATTAATAGTTAAGAGAGCAATTGTGAAAGGGAGATTAGAAGCCATGATAACCTACAACCAGGACAGTTTATTTGATAAGCAATCCCAAAATAGTCAAAAATTGGATGTGGTCAGAATGGACTTCATCGAAGCTCAAGCATTGACTTGGAAAGAGTTGTTCCAGGGCTATGATAAGCTCTATGCAATTACATATTCATCAGCCATTGGATTTGTATCTGAGCTTCTAAAGCTATTTGACTATGCTGAAATAATATTTGGTTACGAAGGAGTCATTAATTATGATCTCCATGAGGTCATGGCTTATCAACAAAGTACAATTGAGAATCTCAAGGAATCATCCAGCAACAATAAGATTGATCTTGCAAAGAGGATAGGCGACGGTACTTTAAAGCTTCATGTTGCGGATAAAAAGCTTTCTCATGAGAAACTATATCTTCTTGAAGCAAATGATGGCAGTAAAAGAGTTATTACAGGGTCTGCAAATATGTCATACTCAGCATTTAGAGGTCTACAAAGAGAAAATATCATATACATTGATGGTGATAAGGCTTTTGCTTGGTACTTCCAGCAATATCTGGAACTAAAGTCAGGCAGCACCTCTGAAATTACCAAAAAGGCTCTCGCAATAGAAGATTTCACTGAAGAAGTAGATGAGTTGCCTCTCTTCAATAAAGTAAAAGTACAGAAAGCCATGATTATTGAAAAGGAAACAGTAAACGCAGACGCAATAAAATTTGTGTTTTCTGTTGATGATCTGTCAAAGCAATATAAAAAGGGCATACCACCATCAGACAGAAAAGGTAAAGTATTCCTGTCACCAGAAAAAGTCATTGAAACAAGAAGGAGGCTTATAGAGAATAAAAGGATAGATCAGGAGATGAGATCCGAGTATCCTGCTTTAGTCCTGGATTATGACAATAAAAGGGCTATTCTCAATGATATTCCTCTAAATCTTGAACCGGAGGCAGAAGACATAAGAAGAGATGCAGCATTATTCTTAGAGTACATGAACGGATATGAAAAATTCTATGGAAATGTTGCAGAGATGCAAAGCAAATACTATGCATTTGCTGTGTGGTTCCTAACCAGTCCATTTATGGCAATCATGAGAATAACTGCTGAAAGAAACAATAGACCACAACTTCCTTACCCTGTATTTGGGCTCATATACGGCAAATCAAAGGCAGGAAAAACATCATTTCTTGAAACTCTTTTAAAGATGATGATAGGTCAAAAGACAAAGCTCGTTGCACCTGACTTTACAAGAACAAACATCGACGGTCTAAAACGGGTGGTAAAAGGAGCTCCAATAATTGTAGACGACCTTAATCAGAGCAGGTTTAGTACCCATGCAATAGAAATGATAAAGAATGACGATTTTGGAGTGTTGGAGAACAACGAATCTTTCCCAGCTGTTGTAATAAGTGCAAATGAAGACGTAAAGGCAGTCGCACCAGAAATAATTAGGAGGACTGTTATTTGTCATGTTCAAGCCGGGTTAACCAATAGAGAGGTCATGAGGGACAGGATTGTCAGAAAGGTTCAAAGCAACATAGGGACAGCTCTATACAGGGAATTTCTAAGAAGGATGTTCGAAATAATCCCGTCATTAATTGATGAATTGATGGATCAAACTATTGAATACAACCCTGATATCCTAGCGGAAGCTTCATCGATATTTTATGAGCTACTATCTGAAAACATGGATGTTGAACTTCCAATATTCATAAGAAGATTAAGCTTAGATGACTATTTTGGTGAAAAAATTACCAGCTCTCAGGCTATAGATACCATTAGGCGAGCTTGGATGATCAATAAAAAAGCATTTTCCTATGATAAAAAGCAAAATACCTTGACTTATAATGCCGGTCAAAACTGGGATGCTAGCTATATAGTCAAGGAGTTGCCCGAAGATCTTGAAGCAAAACAATCGAGAGAACTTGTGGTGTTCGACATAGACAAAGCATCCAGATTTTTTGAAATAGATTTTAGAAAGGAATTTGGCTGGATAGGAAGGTTTATAAAGTAGATTATATATGTATCTATCCATTACTATTTAAATGTCCTTAGATACCCATAGGAGGGGTTGAGAAAAGTGTTCGATTTTCTGGAAGATCTGGGTGAATTTTTAGGTGGAGCAATCATTTTCTTTTACAGCTTGACGATATTGAATTATATTGTAAAGTTTGTGAACAAGAAATTTAAAAAGCAGATCAATAAGAACAAGACCTTTGCGGCTAATTATATGAAGTTCATGAGATTCATTGTAAAGAATCATCGATATTTTGGTTTTCTAGCAGTGCTATTCCTGGCTCTCCACTTCACTATCCAGTTCATAACCCACGGGTTGAGCATTACAGGTGCTTTTGCAGCTTCGATTATGATATTACAGATATTTCTTGGTTTCTATGGATTTAAGGTAAAAAGGAAAGGTAAGTACTGGCTTATGGCCCATAGAACGATAGCAGTATTGCTTCTTGTTGCTATTTTGATACATATCGAATGAACAACTAATTTCATTTAAATAAACCAAGAAAATTGAGTAGATAAATAAGCCGATCATAATTTGGCATAGGGTCCAAATATGATCGGCTCTTTTTTATCCAGATATCGGGACTATGGAAATATTGATTTCCGAAATAAAGTCCACAAATTTCTTCAGGTTTTTACTCATTGCTGCATCAGAGTGAAGGAACCATACATCTCTTACGAAGGGTGTACCATCCAGGTTGACTAGGGGAAGCAAATGAAAATTTTTCCTTTTGTGTATAAAGCTTGAAAAAGTAATTGTGTATCCAAAATTATTTTCCACAAGATCAAGCGCAGTATCTAAATTGGTGACTTTTGTATCTATTGATAATGGTTGGTCAAAATGATCGCGCCACCATTTCACTATGGATGAATATGTCTCATAGTTTCTTATATACCAGATTAAAGGAATCTGGGGCATTTGATCGTAGGTCATAGGATTGCTGGATACTGCAAAGCATTGCTGTATCCCAATATGCTTTGCATTCAAAGAATGATTGTTACTGCCGAACATAAATCCACATCTGGCCTCACCTGACTCCACCAAGCTGGGCACCGATTCACTCGTCACAACCTCAATTTGAGTCCTAATTTCAGGATACCTTTTCTTAAATTCACTCAAAATATCCACAAGATAGTATTTTGCAAAGGTGCTGGCTGATCCGATTACTATATCATCGTTTATATTCTTGTTAACAGATTTCGCTTTTTGAAAGGTTTCTTCTATCAAGGAGAGTACTACGCTTGCATTTTTCGCAAGATATTCACCCTCCGGAGTGAAGGAGATACCTTTATTATTACTGTTATAGATTTTAAATGCGGCTTTCTTCTCAATGATCTTGAGCCTTTTAGATAGAGCTGGTTGAGATAGGAACAATTCCTTGGAAGCTTCCGTCAGGTTATTTGTCTTATAAATTGTATCTAGAATCCTCCAATCTTCTGTTTTCATAAATCAAACACTCCTTTATTAATAATTACAATAATCATTTTATCATACTACCATGATATTTGGTTATATTAAATTAGCTTAAATGGAATTTTACAATATTAAATGTTCCGACTATACTGAAAATATACAAAATTGGGGTAATATGGTCTGGAATTTGTAATTTACTTAATTGCACAAGCATTATATACAACTTGAGCAAGAGGGGGTGAGATTTTGGATAAGAGAATAGCATTTATTGGATACGGTGAAGCTGCATATCATATATCTTCTGGATTATCCAGACAAGGCTTTAGTAATATGGTAGCTTACGATATAGATGTAGTGGACCCAGCCAGAGGGCCTATAATCAAAGCTCATGCATTAGAAGCTAATATTAATTTGGTTAGTACTATAAGCGAAGCCGTTGATCAGGCTGGATTTATAATATCTTTAACAAGCTCAAAAGTAGCTATTGAAGTGGCTGAAAGCGTTCTCCCCTTCTTGAAGCCCGGACAAGTATTCATGGATTTCAACTCTGCTTCCCCGGTAACAAAACAAAGGATTTCTGAATTACCAAGACCTGAAGGTGTAAAATTTTGTGACGTAGCTGTTATGTCAGCAGTACCACTTCAAGGCTCGAAGGTACCACTACTTCTTTCTGGGGAAGGCGGAGAGGAATTTTATGATCAAATGAAGCCATACGGTATGAACATTGAGGTATTAAGTGCACCAGCTGGTGGAGCTTCAGCAGTCAAAATGGTGAGAAGTATTTTTATGAAAGGATATCCCCAGGTTCTTATGGAGTGCTTATTAGCTGCAGAGGCCTATGGAGTTACTGAAAAGATAATTGATTCTATTGAAGCTTCAATCGGAGGAATGGATACCCGACAACTAGCAAATAGATTTTTCACTCCTACAATCCTACATTCTGCGAGAAGAGCATCTGAAATGAAAGAGGTTGTTTCTATGCTGGAAGATATGGGACATGATTCAACCATGTCGGAAGCCTCAAGAATGAGTCATGAAAACCTTTCCAAATTAAGCTTAGAAAGTGAAATTGGAGCTGATGATGTTGTTGATTACAGGGAATTGATCCCTATGATACTAAATAAGCATAGGAGCAGAGATCATTAATACATATTAAAGGAGTTGTATGCATGAAAGTAGATCAGGATAAATGTATCGGATGTGGAATATGCGTAGTATATTGCCCTGTTGATGCAATACATATGGTACCACAGGGAGATGGGAAAAAGGCAAAAGCTCAAATCGACCAGGATATATGTTTGGAATGTGGAAACTGTATTCGTCACAGGACGGTAGCATGTCCAACAGATGCTTTCTACGAGCTTCCAAAGGAGGAACGTACGGTAGGAAGGCAACTAAGGAGATTTTTTAGTGATCCTTCAACAACACATCCCCTGACAGGGGTGCCGGGAAGAGGAACTGAAGAGGTAAAAACTAACGATGTAACCGGGAGGGTGTGCAGAGGAGAACTTGGTATTTGCCTTGAATTAGGAAGACCTGTTATTGGTGCAGAGATAAGGGACATTGAAAAAGCAACAATGCACTTAGCAAAGCTAGGAATCAAATTGGAAGACAATAATCCTTTGGCAGAAATGATCGAAGACCCTGAGACAGGAAAATTTAAGGAAGAGTTTATGAATGAAAGCTTCGTCAGTGCCATTGTCGAATTTGTAGTACCGTTTGACAGAGGAAGAGAGATACTTCAAGAATGCAAGAAAATAGCTGATGAAATAGACACAGTATTCTCACTGGACTTGGTATGTTGCTATGATGAGGATCTAAGTATCCCAGCGCTTGCTTTATTAGAGGAAATTGGGATGGAACCTAGAGAAAATGCCAAGGTTAATATTGGCATCGGCAGACCCTATAAAATTGAGCGCTAGGAGGGAGACTATATGACGCATTCACTACATAGAAGAGGTAACTCGGAAGATCTGAAACACGACTATATTCTTTTGGTAACTGCAGCCTCAGGGATCAACAGCGAAGGAAGCAAAGATAAGCTAAGGCAGATCCTTGACCTTGTATGGGAAATTGGGCCAATAAATACTGGTTCAAACGAAACAGGAACTATACTTTCAGGAGTGAGTATTGAGGAAATAAAAGCAGGGTTCACTCAAGTACCAAGAGTCAGGTGTCTGTTCAATAGTGCTGAGAAGATAAAGGAAGCCATCAAGAGGCTGCAGGAATTGGATTTAGGAATGTCCGTCGCTGTATCGGGTCCGAGAAAGGATATAGAGGAAATGTGCAAAGAATATGGCATAAAGCCTCATTCAGTGAACTTTTCTCTGGATATCTGGGGTAGAAAAGAAAAGCTTCCTCCAGAGGAAATACTTGAATACATTACTATGTGCGGACACGGGTTGATTTCAAAGGCACTTGTCGTAGATACTATAGAGAAGGTCAAAGCTGGGAAATTAACTCCTGAAAAAGCAGCAATCAGAATGGGCTCTCCATGTGTATGCGGTTTCTTCAATCCGGATAGAGCAATAAAATCTTTACAGAAATACGTTCCTAAAAGATAAATTCAATTTTGACATTTACGACTCATGAATATCTGAAGGGGTGGGTGAAATATGAAATTAACCATGAAGCGAGCAAATACAATTCTTGGCATTGCTGGAATTTTAGGAGGGATATTAATAATCGTCCTTGCATTTATCCAGGAGCTTCCTTTTGTTCGCAAGGGTTTACCAGGAGCAGGTTTTTTTCCAATTTTATGCGGAATAGCGATAGTTGCGTGCAGCTTATTGCTATTTTATGAGGATTATTTGAAGAGAAAAAAGAGTAGATATGATACTTCGAAGAAAGATGAGATAGAAATCATTGATATTTCGAGCGTTGAGATCAAGAATTTTATTTTTACTACAGCTGCTTCAATCTTTGTAATTCTTGCTACTCAATTTATAGGATTACTCGTATCTATAGGAATAACCGTGATTGGGTTAATAAAAGTTTTAGGGAAAGAATCATGGCAGAAATCAGTCATGGTTGGGATTGGTACAACAGTTGTTCTATACCTGATTTTTAAAGAGTTCCTTGGGGTTTCACTACCAGATAGTATGATTGGTTTTTAGGAGGGAGGATAGAGAGATATGGAAACATTATTACATAACTTAAGCGTCGGCTTTTCTGTACTCGCTGATCCGATAATTCTATTGTACGCTCTCGGAGGAGTTCTTTGTGGAGTTATTATCGGGGCATTGCCAGGTTTGGGACCCTCGGTTGGGATAGCTGTATTGTTGCCACTTACATATGGAATGGAACCTTCAGCAGGCATAATACTTTTAGCAGGTATTTACTACGGGGCTATGTATGGAGGTTCAATAACATCTATACTTATTAATACACCAGGTGATTCAGCAGCAGTTATGACTACTTTAGATGGTTATCCACTGGCACAAAAAGGACAGGCTGGGAAAGCCCTTGGAATGGCGGCTTATGCTTCTGTAATAGGAGGTACGATTTCTGTAGTAGCTTTTATGTTGTTTGCTCCTGCAATCGCCAACTATGCAGTTGCTTTTGGTTCATCAGAGTATTTTGCGCTGATGGTGCTCGGTCTTACATCTATCGCAGGCATGACGGGTAAATCTCCTTCGAAAGGATTTTTATCAGCTTTCGTTGGATTGTTTATAGCTTTGATTGGATTGGACCTGGTTAGTGGAGTTCAGAGATATGTGTTCGGCAATGTTCACCTTTTCTCAGGAATAGATTTCATACCAGTTGCCATGGGATTGTTTGGAATAGCCGAAATCATTATCGATAATGGCGAAACTAATATAACAGTGGACAAAGAAACCCTACGACTCAAGAACCTATTTCCTACCAAGGAAGAATGGAAGATATGTTTACCTCATATTGGCAGGGGAACAGGTCTTGGTTTCTTTATTGGGATGTTACCGGGTGCAGGTGCTACAATAGCATCATTTTTATCATACGGAATGGCAAAGAACCTTTCCAAGAGGGGTAATGAATTTGGAACCGGCGTCATAGAAGGAGTTGCTGCTCCAGAGTCTGCAAATAATGCAGCTTCTATGGGAGCGATGGTGCCAATGCTTACATTGGGCGTACCGGGATCCGGATCAACGGCAATAATGATGGGTGCATTGATGATGTTAGGTATAACACCCGGTCCTTCATTCTTCTTGAAAGAAGCGGAGGTAGCATGGTCTTTGGTTGCAAGTATGTACATCGGGAACATTTTCTTGTTACTCCTGGGTGTTTTAGGATTACCTTTGTTTGTTCGAATCCTTAAAGTAAAAGCACCTATTCTTAATTCTATTGTTTTAGCATTCATCCTGATTGGTTCTTACGCACTTGAGAACTCTATGTATACAGTTGGGATAACAGTATTCTTTGGTGTTATCGGTTATATAATGAAAAAGTTGAAGGTACCGGCAGCACCGATGGTACTAGCTATAGTTTTGGGCTATTTAACAGAATCGAACCTTAGACAAGCTTTAATAATCGGAGACGGAAGCATAATAAATGTTATCACAAAACCAATATCGGCTGTAATCCTCATTATTGCATTGATTCTTGCTTTTGGTACACCCATAACTGAATATATCAAACGAAGAGTAAGTAATAATTCAGCAGCTCGATAATAACGTCTATCTTAGTGCATAGGTCACAAACCATGCCACTTGATATAAGGGTAGAAAACTAATAATTAGGAGGAAAGAAAAATGAGAAAGTTGATAGCCATGTTACTAGTTGGAATCTTTGTATTGGTTGGGTGTACTTCAACTCCAGCGCCTGCTCCTGCTCCAGCTCCAGCACCGGCGGAAACACCAGCAGAAGCTCCTGCAGAACCAGCTGCATGGGTTCCCGAGAAGGATGTTGAGGTTATTATTCCTTTCAGCGCGGGTGGAGGATCTGATGTATTTGCTCGTAAAGTTCTTGAGATAATTGCTAAGAACAATATGGCTCCAGTTAATTTCGTACCTGTAAACAAACCAGGAGGATCAGCAGTTGTTGGATATACATACATGAATGGAAAGGGTGTAGATAACTATATAATGGCAACTACAAGCTCAAGTTTCTACTCACAGCCACTTTCTGGAAATTCACCACTAAGCTGTTACGATGATTTTGCATTTGTAGCTCATATGGCAAAAGACCCAAGCTTATTTGCAGCAAAAAAAGATTCCTTTAAGACATTAGAGGAAGTAGTAGAATTTGCAAAGGCTAACCCAGGGAAACTAAAGTATGGCGGAACTGGAAACGTATCTGATGATGCAATACTAATGTACATGATCAATGAATTGGCAGGTATCGAGTTAACATACGTACCTTACGATTCAGGAGCAGAAGTTCTTGCTGCAATTCTTGGCGGACATATCGATGTATGTGCAATATCACCTTCAGAGGCAGGGGAACACCTTACATCAGGTGGCATAGTTCCATTGGCAGTTTCTGCTGACGAGAGAATATCCAGCGTGCCTGACGTCCCAACATTTACTGAAGCTGGATATGACATCAATCACCAACAAAGTCGTGGAATAGTTATGAACGCTGGTGTTCCAGATGAAGTTGTAGCTTATTATTCAGACCTGTTCAAGCAAGTTAGTGAAACTGATGAGTGGAAAGCATTCCTTGAAGAAAACTTTATGACCAGTTCATATATGGATAAGGATGTTTATACTGAATTTAACAAAGAACTTGCAGACAAGTACACGAAATTTATGGAAATCATTGCAAAAGCCCAACAGTAATTCGCTTCAACCAATTAGATAGTTGAATGATAGTAGCCTGGAGGTCTGGAAAATGGCTTTCAGGCTATTAATGTAAGTCACGACACAAATTTGTATCATGCAAGGAGGAGAGTTAATGCTCATAAATAAAGAATTATGTATTGGATGTGGGAGATGTATTCCATATTGTCCGGTTCAAGCTATATCAATGTCAGAGAGAAAAGCAATAGTTGACCAGGAAACTTGTGTGGAATGTGGAACATGCGGAAGAAATAATACTATAGTGAAGTGTCCAACAAATGCATTTTATGAAAGAGAAGATGTTACAAATTACCCCAGGTCGATAAGAAAATATTTCAGTGACCCAATGGCAACTCATGTTGAGACAAAGGTTCCAGGGAGAGGTACTGAAGAAGTGAAGACTAACGATGTAACCGGGCGAGTTAATTCCAAGCAGTATGGGATAGCTATCGAGATGGGCCGCCCAACTGTGGCAACAAGTTATAGAGATGTTGAAAAAATGACAATGGCATTGGCAAGATTCAAAGTCGAACATGAGCCATGCAATCCGATTAAATTTTTGTTTGAGGATGAAGAGAGAGGAACACTTACTAAGGAAGCATTGGAACAAAGAGTTATATCGACTATAATTGAATTCAATATCGATAAAGATCAATTGGTTCCAGTGTTGCAAACTATCCTTGAAACTGGAAAAACGATAAATACAGTCTTCTCGTTGGATTTGATAGCCAGGTTCGAAGATCCTGCGAAGATGCCTGAAATTCCTAACTTGTCTGATCTGGGACTAGATCCAAGGCCTAACAGTAAGATAAATCTAGGTATGGGAAGACCACTTAAGGAGGATTAACAGATGACACACTCATTACATAGAAGAGGGAGCGCATGCTCTCTGAAGGATGACTTTGTAATACTAGTGACCCCTGCAGTAAACGTGAACCATGTTGGATCAGGACCAAAGTTGTGGAAGGTATTGGATATAATTACTGAAGTAGGGCCAAATAACATCGGGTCTTATGAAACTGGAACTATTTATACTGGTGCAACCATAGAAGAAATAAGGGAAAACATGCCTGAAACACCTAGAGTCAGATGCTGCTTCGATAGCAAGGAAAAGATGCTTGAGGTCGTTAGGAGAATCAAGGAGGAGGATTTGGGACTTTCAGTGGTGCTTAGTGGCCTGAATGAAGATATTTTGGATATGTGTCAGGCTCTGGATATAAAGCCGCACTCGGTTAACTACTCCTTAGGGGTACATGGAGCAACCGAGCTACTGCCACCCGAAGAGGTCCTTGAATTGATTACTATGTGTGGACATGGTATGATCTCGAAAGACTTGGTGGTAAAAGCAATAGAGGAAGTTAAAAAGGGTAAAAAATCTCCATATGATGCTGCTGTTATGGTGGGGCAGCCATGTGTATGCGGAATATTCAATGTCTCAAGAGCAGAAAAATTACTATCAAAGTATATTCAGGATTAACTGGATAATTTTAAGAATTATAGTATAGAGGTCTATGCAATACTTTAGGAGTGAAAATAATGAAAGTGGAACCAAAGGTCCTATTAGGATGCATAAAAGAAATACTTGCAGCTTCAGGTGAGTCGCAAGAAAACATAGAAATTGCAGCGGAAATGCTTCTTAAATGTGATGCAAGAGGGATACAAACACATGGATCTCACTTGCTGAACCCGATTTATGAAAGAAGAAAGCAAGGACAACTCAACTTCCCCACCAAGATCGAAATAATAAAAGATAATGGAGCTATTGCACACATCGATGGTAATGATGGCTTGGGTCAGGTTGCTGCTTATAAAGCTGCAAGAATGGCAATAGAGAAAGCAAAGAATTTTGGGATCGGAGCTGTCTTAATTAGAAATACGAATAATGTGGGTACTCTGGGGCTTTATACTGAGATGGTTGCGGAATCTGGCATGTTTTCAGTATTATGCTGCAATGCTTCTCCGGCAATGGCTCCATGGGGAGGTATGGAACAATTCTTTGGCACTCAGCCTTTTTCCATTGGTATTTACACGGGGAATGACTTTGTTATTTCTGCCGATATGGCAACATCGGAGGTTGCTAGAGGTAAAATTCGTCAGGCTGCAAGAGAAGGGAAGGAGATCCCGGATACTTGGGCTTTGGACATAGAAGGAAATCCCACTACAGATCCAATAGAGGCTATAAAGGGGGTCCTTCTACCTATTGGTGGAGCTAAAGGTTCAGCAATAGCTCTTTCCATAGATATTCTTGCAGGTATAATATCAGGTTCAAATTATGCACCGAATGTCCGAGCTATCCATTATCCGGAGGGACAGGCAGGTATTGGTTGTTCACTAATTGCGATTGACATAGAGCAATTTATTTCATTGGATGAATTCAGAATCAAAATGAACGATTATATCCAGAATATAAAGAGTATGAAAAAAGCGAATGGCTTTGATAAAATATCTCTTCCTGGTTAGAATAGAAAGTTAAGGGAGAAGCATTCCATGGAGAACGGCATTGAGCTTTCGGAGAAAGCGATAGAGTCCCTGGACAAGATTCTGGAGGAAATTGGCTCTAATAAGAGAATCATGATGAAAAATAGCCAAAACTAGTAATGTAAGTATTGGGAGGTTTAGAATTGTTCAACGGTATTTACACGCCAATAGTAACACCATTTGATATAGAAGAAAGAATCGATTATATAAAGATGGACCATAATCTCGATAAATGGGGAAAGACAGATCTTGACGGCATAGTGGTACTCGGATCAAACGGTGAATTTGTGTATCTAAATGATAGTGAAAAGAAGGAACTTGTTAATCACGTTGTAAAAAATTTCAACAGGGAAAAGAAAATCATCGTAGGAGCGTCAAGCGAATCCACTATTGAGACCATCAAATACTGTGAGGAATACAGTAAAATCGGGGCAGATGCAGTTTTGGTATTGCCTCCTCATTATTATAAGGGAAGTATGAAAGAGAGTGTCTTACATAAATACTTTGAGGATGTTGCTGATAGATCTCCGATACCATTGATGATCTACAATATGCCGGGAAACACTGGAATCAACTTATCATCAAGCTTAGTTGCAAGTTTGAGTCGACATGAAAACATTGTCGGTATTAAGGATACATCAGGAAATATTGTTCAGATTTCAGAAATTGTCAGAGATACTGCTGATGATTTTTCAGTATTTGCTGGCAATGCAGGTTATCTTTTACCTGCACTCAGTGTTGGCGCCAGGGGTGCAACGCTTGCACTGGCAAATGTACTCCCTGAGGAGTGCTGTGATTTGGTATCTTTATTTAGAAATGGAAAATTAAATGAAGCAAGGGAATTACAGCTCAGATTGATTGAGATAAATTTTACTGTTACCGGAAAGCTTGGAGTTGCAGGCTTAAAATATGCAATGGACTTAATGGGATATATGGGAGGAGAAGTTAGGAGGCCTCTAATAAGACTCTCGGCGGAAGATAGACAATATGTAGAAAAGCTGATTGCCCCCTTTAGAAGATAGAAAAATGATGGAAAGCAGGATATGATCATATCCTGCTTTCCATCATTTTATCCATAAAAATTACCATTCTTCTCCTTTAAATATTCTAGCTCTTCCGGTGTGGACTCCCTTCCAAGATCTTCATTTTGATAAGGGTATCTGCCGAATTTATCCAGAACCTCCCTGTGAAGCTTCTCAAAGTATAGGGTTCCTCCACCATCCTCAAGCTCCTCAAAATATTTCATAGCCCAATCGTGAAGCTTAGTTGATTCTGAGTGCATGAAGGGCAGCAGTATGAATTTCTTTTCATCCGGAGTCAGCTTGTGGTAATCGGGGTTACTAATAACCTCCTGCGAAAGTGCAATAGCCATCCTGTCCTGAGTATATGTCCTGATATCGTTTCTGAAAAGGTTTCTTGAAAACTGATCCAGCACGATTATCTCAGCCAGACGCCCCCTTATATCTCTTCTCCATTCTACAAGCAATCCTTCCCTTGCAGCCTCCCAGGTCTCCAGGAACTCCCTCCTGATTTTTTCGTCAAATTCGTTATTCTCATCAAAATGTAGAGGCACATGCTCCGGGTCAAACCAAAAGCTGAGGACAGCCTCATAACTTTTTACTGCCATATTATCATTCCTTTCTTAAATCACTTGTTTTTGTCTATATACCAGTGAGGCATATATTGTAATCATAAACCTGCCAAGAATTAGCTTAAGCAAGTACATGATGAGTGGTATAATGTTGACATCAGCAAATTTGCAGAATGCCCGCAATAGATACAAATATTTGGAAGTGGCTGATCATGAAAAATTTCAACCTGAATATTGCTAAAAAGTATATACTCTCCATAGCTGCAGCCCTTACTGTGGCTTATTTGCTGTGGCCAAAAAGTAATTTCAATGAGGATCTCCTCAATGTGGAAAATATATATCAGCATATTGAAGTGCTTTCATCTGATGAATACCAGGGCAGACAGGCTGGATCAGAAGGCGACAGAAAAGCTTTGGAGTACATAGAAGATTATTTTGGAGATATAGGTTTAATGCCTGCAGGTATTGATAACACTTACTATCAGCCGTTTAAAACCGTTATGCCTGATATCGACACCTCTCCAACATTTACGGTAAGTTCGACAGATGGAGAGATTGTCTTTGACCTTGATATTTTTGAAGATTATAATGTAGTCCCTTCATTGAGCGGAGGCAGCATTGATTACTATGGAGACCTGGTAATTGCAGGCAGTGATCTTCTCAGGCTGGAACCTTCGGTAATAGAAGGCCGTGTTGTTATTATTGAAGCTAACAGACTCCTCCCAAAGCACGTGAGCTTCGTTAAGGAGTCCGGAGGAAAAGGCATATTATGCACTACGGGTGTTAATGTATACGATCGCAATAGAAGAGTTGAGTTGCTGAAACCCCTTAGTATAGCCGGAAAAGCTGGAGAGTCAATATTTGCCGGCTACTTTTCATATGAGAGCTATTTCAATATGATAAACATGATAGAGGATGGAAGTATCGGAGTGGATGGCAGCCTCTATGACGTCATAGAAAGAGCTAGGATAAAGGTAGATATAAGCTTTCCAATCGTTGAATCAGCTAATATTCTTGGAAAGGTGGAGGGAAAATCTGAAAACGGGGAGATCCTGCTGATAACTGCCGATATTGATGGCTGCGGTGTGGGATCAGATGGGAAGTATTTCCCTGGTGCATTCAACAATACATCCGGGATTGCAGCTCTCCTTGAAGTGGCCAGAGTCATTTCAGAACAAGACAGCTTACCATATCAAACAGTTGTATTCGCAGGCTGGAACGGGCAACAACAGCAACTGTGGGGTTCAAGCCACTATATCGATGATCCGATTTATCCGCTCAATAAGACTACTGTTATCCACCTCGGGGCTGTCGGCAGACAGACAATAGAAGGGCTCAAAGTATCTACCGACATGCTTCACGGAACCATATTGAAGGATAGGATAATCAACTACGCATTGGATTCAGGTCAGAAGGTAGTTCCGGGGTCTATGGGATATGGGTCCATAACAAGGTTCAATGACAAAATGGTATCTGCTGTGAGTCTGTATGACTCAAATGAGATCCTTAACACCTATGGGGATAGCTCAGAAAAAATTGATAAAGACAGCTTGGAAAACGCAGCAGGGACAGTACTCAGCTTTGTTAAACGAGATATATATAAAGATAGGGGATTTGATTATCTTACATCAACTGATAAGCTTGTTTTGTCAATATTCGTATTCTTAGGTCTAATAAGTTATCTAATAGTAATTGCCTATAATGCATATCCTAACGTGAAACTGTTTGGACATACGATAGAGTCGATTTATTATTCCACATTAAGCATCCTGGTTAGAAAACTCTACACAGCCATGGTTTTCATTATTATCGCAGTATTTATATTATCTTTGCTAGGGAATATTGACCCAGGTACTGATGCAAAGCTTATCGGAGATGAATTTCAGACGAACCTGTCTCCCTATTTGACGGTAAAAAGAAGTGTATTGTTTATAAAATCTATGTTCAATCCATCAATTTATGGTGAGAATACGTCGGGGAGCATTACCGATCTTATTTACAGCTCAAGCCGTCAAAGCCTTATCCTTATTTCTGCAGCCCTCTTTTTATCGACTATCTTAGGGATAGCAAGGGGGATGTACGAGAGCTACAGGTCGAAAAAATCAGGACTTACAACATTGGGATCTCTAATATTCTTCTCCATCCCCGATGTACTTATCGTGCTATTGACACTTATGGGTTATTCATTTCTTTCAAGAAAGATCCCAGAGATCAAGGAGGCTGAATTTATAAAGGAACTTGTCCTGCCATTATTGACGCTTGCAATAATACCTACAGTATATATTTCGAGGATAACCTTCATCACTGTTCAGGAGGAACTTGGTAAGGACTATGTAAGAAATGCACTTGCAAAAGGCTTTTCCAGGAAGAAGACCTTGTTCAAGGAAATTATGCCTGCAGTTGCTTTTAAAATCGTCGATGCTATGCCTTCTATCATGACCATGCTTCTTACAAATATGATAGTGGTGGAGTGGCTCTTTTATTATCAGGGAATATTGTACTACCTGCTGTATTTCTACAAGAGACAGGAAGTTTACAGCTTCGTACCATTGGCTATGACTTTAGGGCTTATCTACTTGACATTTACTAAAGGCATCCAGATTTTGTCCAGGTTGATCAATCCCTTAAAGAAGAGGAGGGTATAGAGATGAAAAGGACTAACCTTCCTCTAATAATCGGGACACTTATACTCGTGATGATTCTTCTTATTGCCGTTTTCCCGGGATTTTTCACTGACAACAGCCCATACACTATCCAGCTGATGAGATTCATTCATGAGGATGGGAAGTTGGATGCAGAAAGAGCACCCTTTTTACCAGATAAAGATCATCCTTTTGGCACGGACGATTTAGGCAGGGATGTTTTAAGCTATATTATATATGGAACAAGGCTTACCATAACACTTGGTATATTGATAGCCATCGGACAATTTGCTGTAGCCGTACCATTAGCTATTTTGGGAGGTTTTGGAAACAGATTGGCAAGAAGTATCATCCTTCAGTTCAATGTTGTATTCTCTGCTATCCCCGCTTTGCTGATATCCTTAATCCTTCTTAAGTTGGATTACATAGCAGGTCTTGATAAAAAAAGCTCGGTTACTGCCTTTGTTCTTATACTTACAGCCGTAAGCTGGCCTAAGCTTGGAAGCCTTGTAATGGAAAGAGTTGAAGCAATATTAAACAAGCCCTTTATAAAGGGAGAAAGGGCGATTGGAAAAAGAAGGACTAAGATTGCCTTAGAAAATGTTGTTCCACATCTTGCTCCGGAGCTGACTATATTATTTTTTATGGAGATCGCGAGAAACCTTTCATTATTGATGCAGCTTGGCATATTTGCAATATTCGTTGGAAACCTTGGAATAATAAACGATTCAACCTCCGGTGTAAATATTAATACGGACATAAGCTTTGAGCCTGAGTGGGCAAGTATGTTAAGTACATCAAGGACTCTGATAAGCACTGCTCCATGGGCAGTTATGTATCCTGCATTTGCGTTTTTCATAAGCGTACTAGGCTTCAATCTATTTGGAGAGGGGCTTCGAAAACAGCTGCAAAGCAAGGACTCCAAAATGACTTTGATTTTCAGAAAGTTAATTTCATTCGACTTTAAGTATCTTCTGAGAATGATAAATAGTAAAAAGAGATTAAAATACTTCATCAGCATTGTGTTAATCAGCTTGGCTATGATTACAATAAATCATCTTACACAGACAGACTACAGTATAAATTTGAGTTTAGATAGAAATGAACTCCCAGACAGTGCTTTGATCGGGACAAGAGAGTCAGAAGAATTAAGCTATATGATATCTAATAAAATGGGCAGTCTTGGGCTTGAACCGCTTAAGGACAATTTTCTGATCGAATATCCTATTGGCAGCTCTTATCTGATCAATAAACAAAGTCTGTGGCTTCATGATCAGAATGGGTCTAAGGAATTTGTCCCAAACGTGGATTATTCTTTCATATCAACGGGGGATATAGTAGCAGAGGGTACTATCCTTGATACAACAAGCATAGATTTATTCAACATTGAGAGCTATGAAAGATTTAATGGGAATTTTATACTCATCGACAAGGTTTATTATAATGATATGGCAATAGAATATTTTATCAATGAGATAAAAGAAAACTCTAGAATTGAAGGAGTTCTTCTTATTGCCAGGCAAAATGAGGAGTTGCAGAATTTAATAGTTTCTGAAAGCAAGGATATTCCAACAATACTACTTTCAAGAGAAACAGCTGAATATATAACTGCTTATCCCGAAGCTAAGATTTTAGCAAGAAGCAGTGTAGAAACCCTGGGATCCAGCGGTGCAAATGTTGTAGGTATTTTGAGAGGAAAGGACGAGAATTTCGAAGACGAGGCAATCGTAATCGGAATGAACTACAACTACCTGACTGAGAAGGATAAGGATGTCCTAAGGTTTAACTTAGAAGTTATGGAAAAGCTTTGTACCGAATATAATAACAAGAGGTCCATAATTTTCATGTTTCTGGATGGTACTACGGATGAGGAAAGGCATGGTATCTATTACATGGCCGAGGATTTCCCATACAGCCCAAACAAGGTTCAGGCCTACATTGACCTTACTGGAATAACTCTAAGAAGATTTGACTACATACAGTTCAGTTCAGCGCAAGCACCATTGACAAGACCATTTGCATGGAGCCTTGGTCATCGTCTCGGTCTGGAGCTGGAGAAGGCAGGATTTCAGAACAGGGGCCTTGAGACTGTAACAGTTGAGAATGAATTATTGTTTACAGAAAGCTATGCAGATAATGTCATGTTTTGGCAGAGAGGCATACCCACGGTAATTGTAAATGCATCTGTTGAAGGGGCAGGAAAGAGGACTGTTGAAGAGCTTGGCAGTATAATTTTGAAAGTTATAAGTGAGAACAACTATTAAAGTGACACGTTATTATGCTGTCGAGCGGGAGATGATATTGTGGATAATGTTTTGCTGCAGGTTAAAAATCTTAAGGTTTCCTTTTATCATGATAAAGACGTATATCAGGTTGTAAGGGGTTTTGATCTTAATCTCATGAAGGGTGAGATCGTCGGAATACTAGGTGAATCCGGAAGTGGAAAGACTGTATCTGCAACCTCTGTTCTGGGACTCATCGATGACTCTGCAGGTAGAATAGACTCAGGAGAGGTTAGATTTCAAGGTAAAGATTTGCTTAAGATGTCTGAAAAGGAGCTTATCAGAATCAGGGGAAAAGAGATATCCTATATATTCCAGAATTCCTCGGAGGCTCTTAATCCCTATAAAACAATAGGGAGACAGCTTGGAGACGTTCTTAGAGCCCATGGGCTGCCAGACAGCAGGGAGGTTATCCTCAATGCACTTGGAGAAGTGGGAATAGATGATGCTGAGACAGTCTTCAGCATGCACCCATTCCAGCTGAGCGGGGGACAAAATCAAAGGATAATGATCGCACAGGGCATATTGTGTAAACCAGTGCTCCTTATAGCCGATGAACCAACAAGCTCAATAGATGCTTCGCTCCAGAAAAACATTCTCGATCTGATAAGAGATATAAGCTTAAAAAACGAGATGTCAGCGATAATAATTACCCATGACTTTGGGGTGGCAAGATATCTTTGCGACAGGATTCTGGTAATGTATGGCGGGCTTTTAGTGGAGGAAGGCAGCATGGCAGATATCCTGGAATCTCCAATGCACCCATACACCAGAGAGCTTATAATGTGTGTGGAATCACTTGATGAAGAGGGCGATAAAATTTATACGATCCATGGTTATCCACCTTCACCGGGAGAGTTTAAGGATGAGTGTCCTTTTTACAGCAGGTGCAGTGTTGGTGAAGAAGATTGCACTAAGGGTATACCAGCGCTTTTAGATTTAGGCGGCAGAGGTGTAAGGTGCATAAAGTATGGGAAGGAATGATGATGTTTGAAACCCTTGCTCGAAGTCAGTAAGCTTTCCAAGCACTATATAGTAAAAACAGGAGTATTTTCCCAGAAAATGTTAATCGAAGCGGTTAAGGATGTTTCATTTTACATAGGCGAAAATGAATCCTTTGGTCTCATTGGTGAGAGCGGCTCTGGAAAGAGTACTATCGCCAACCTTGTCATGAGATTAATCGAGCCGAGTTTCGGAAGAATTCAACTTTTTGGTAAAGATGTAACAGGCTTGGAAGAAAAAGAAATGCGAAAGCTTAGGAAGGACATACAAATAATTTTTCAGTACACCGAAAGTGTTCTGGATCCTCAGATGACTATAGATGAGCTCATAAGGGAACCATTGATAGTACATGGAATAGTAAAGCCCAGGGACCTTGAAGATGAAACAGAACGCTTGCTTAGACTCGTTGGATTGCCCGTCACTGAAAGGTGGAAGCTTCCGGGGCAGTTAAGCGGAGGTCAGAATCAAAGAGTAGTAATAGCCAGGGCAATCGCATCAAAGCCCAGACTGATAGTGTGCGACGAGCCCGTATCTGCTTTAGATGTATCAGTCCAAGGCCAAATATTGAATCTCCTAAGTGATCTTCAGAGGGAGCTGGGGTTATCGTATTTATTTATTTCTCATGATCTGAAGGTAGTTAAACATATGTGTGACCGGATAGCAGTTATGTATAAGGGAGAGTTGGTTGAAACTGGAAGTGCCGAGAAAATACTTAACTCACCAGAACATAGCTATACTAAGAAACTCATAGAATCCATGCTTTAGCAATGATAGTCATTACAGTGCCAGAGTATTGATCAATATATTATTCAATTTCCAAATATGTGTAGTATATGAAAGCGAATGGCAATATAATAGTGGTAAGTAAGAAATGATTAAGTTAACTAAAGAAGGAATCTTTAAGGAGCTACTATGGATACTGACATGAAGAATATTGGTAACAAACATAATATACAAGGAAGCAAACACCCATGGAGACTATGGGCTTTGCTTCTGTTTCTTTATGCTGTGTTAAGCTTCTTATTCCTAAGTTATTCCTTCGACAGGTATGAGAAAATAGTATCAACAGAGGCAATAATGCTTGGAAAGTCACTGGAGACAATGTTTCATCCGGAGCACTTAAATAATCTTAAGGGTTCAGAGGAGGACCTTGGGAACCCTGATTATCAGATGGCTAAAGAGAATTTGATAAGGCTTAAGGAGACAACAAATCCCATATATTTCTCTTATTTACTACAAAAAAAGGGCGATCATTTAATCATGTTGATGGACTCTGAGCTTCCTGGTACACCTGAATATGCTCCGCCTGGAGAAGTGTATGAGGAAGCTGAATCAGCATATTTTATACCATTTGAAACTGGAGAGGCAGTTCTTACAGATATCACAGTAGACAGGTGGGGCAAATGGAGAAGTGTTCTTGTTCCAATCAAGCATCCTGATACGTATGAGGTAATTGCAGTTTTTGGGATAGATTATGATGCAGCTGAATGGAACGCCAGACTTTGGAGACAAATGATCCCGGATTTTATAATCACTCTGGCGGTACTGCTTCTTTTTATCGCTTTTATACGAGCCAGGATTAGACAAGCCCGGTTGAAGAAGCTCAGCAGGAAGTTAGCCTATGACGAAGCTCTATATCGTGGGATATTTGAACAGGCTCCTATAGGGATAGGTCTGATGAATGGAGATGCCTTTATTGAGAGCTCAGAATTTGGCTATCCCTCAGTTAATCCTAAGTTTGAAGAATTGGTTGGAAGGAAAGAAATTGAGCTTAAGGGAATCAAATGGGCTGATATAACGCACCCCGAGGACCTTACAACGGATATTGTTCTGGCTGAAAAATATAACTCAGGAGAAATTGGAAGCTATACTCTTGAAAAAAGATACATTAAACCTGATGGTTCCCCTGTGTGGGTTAATATGCATATATCATCTATTGTTAAACAGCCAGATATTGAAATGACCCATCTATGCCTGATTGAAGACATAACAGCAAGAAAAGCAGTCGAAGAATCATTAAAATATAGTGAGCAGAGTAAAAGGGTCCTGATCGACAATCTTCCGGGTCTTGCATATAGATGTAGATTTGATAAGGATGGCACCATGCTCTTTGTTTCAAAGGGCTGCTATGAGCTTACCGGCTATAATCCCGAACAGTTTGTTGAAAACAAAGAGCTTGCTTTCAATGACATCATTAGTTCGGAACATAGGGAGAGACTTTGGGAGGAGTGGCAGAAAACCATTCCAAACGGATTGCCTTACAGACTTGAATATGAGATCACCACAGCCCAGGGAGAACATAAATGGGTGCTTGAAATCGGTGAGGGCTTGTACAACGAGGACAACTCAGTTGAAGCTCTTGAAGGGATAATACTTGATATAACTGATAGAAAAGGCTATGAGGAAAAGTTAAGATACTTCGGAGAGCACGATCCATGGACAGACCTATACAATAGAAGATATTTACTGGAGCTTCTTGAAAGGGATATCTCCCTGGGAAGTGACGTAAAGAGGGCATTGATTGAAGTGAACCTTAGTTCTCTGCATAATGTTAGCCTTACTTACAGCTTTTCATATTCCCAGGATCTGGTAAGAAGGATTGCCGATG
>DAIPJA010000158.1:0-4729 GCA_036770525.1 Gudongella sp.
ATTGAGTACAAGGCAGCCAAGGATTCAGGTGTTGTTGTGGTCGCCAGAAATTCCGGAGTCGTGCACAAGGTAACTTCCAATGAAATATTGATCAGAAGAGATTCGGATAATCAGATTGACAGATATAAGCTTTTGAAGTTCAAGAGATCAAACCAGGGCACAACGATCAACCAGAGACCGATCGTCAAGGCTGGGGAAAAGATAGAGAGAGACCAGATAATTGCCGATGGTCCAAGTACAGATCAGGGCGAGATAGCACTTGGCAAGAACCTGCTTATCGCATTTATGACCTGGGAGGGTTATAACTACGAGGACGCGATACTCCTTAATGAAAGACTTGTCATAGAGGACGTTCTTACCTCAGTTCATATTGAGGAGTACGAGTCAGAAGCAAGAGATACAAAGCTGGGTCCTGAGGAAATAACGAGAGATATTCCCAACGTTGGGGAGGAAATGCTAAAAGATCTCAACGAAAAAGGCATAATCAGGATCGGAGCTGAGGTCAAGGCTGGAGATATTTTGGTCGGCAAAGTAACTCCTAAGGGAGAAACTGAGCTTACAGCTGAGGAAAGACTTCTAAGAGCCATATTCGGTGAGAAAGCAAGAGAGGTCAGAGACACTTCGTTGAGAGTACCTCATGGTGAAACCGGTATAATCGTAGATGTGAAGATCTACTCCAGAGACAACGGAGATGAGCTTCCTCCTGGCGTTAATCAAATGGTGAGAGTTTATATCGCAACCAAGAGAAAAATAAATGTCGGAGACAAAATGTGTGGAAGACATGGAAACAAGGGTGTCATATCAAGGATCATGCCTCAGGAGGACATGCCTTATATGCCGGATGGAACCCCTGTGGACGTAGTACTGAATCCTCTTGGAGTACCATCCCGTATGAACCTGGGACAGGTATTGGAGGTCCACCTTGGGCTTGCAGCCAAAAAGCTGGGTATAAGCATTGCCACGCCGGTATTTGACGGAGCAAACGAGGAAGACATTATGGAAGCCCTGAGGAAAGCGGATTATCCTGAAAATGGCAAGATCAGGCTTAGAGACGGCCGCTCAGGAGAGGAGTTTGCAAATCCGGTAACAGTGGGTTACATGTATATGCTTAAGCTCCACCATCTTGTAGACGATAAGATCCACGCCAGATCGACCGGACCTTATTCATTGGTAACTCAGCAGCCGCTGGGAGGAAAGGCACAATTTGGAGGTCAGAGATTTGGTGAGATGGAAGTTTGGGCCCTGGAGGCATATGGCGCATCCCACACTCTGCAGGAGATTCTTACTGTAAAATCTGACGATATAATTGGAAGAGTAAAAACGTATGAAGCCATAGTCAAAGGCGAGAATATTCCTGAGCCGGGTATCCCTGAATCCTTCAAGGTACTAATCAAGGAGCTGCAAAGCTTGGCGCTTGATATAAAGGTAATGGGTGAGCAAAGGGAAGAGATACCAATAAAGGAATCTACTGATGATGACTTGACGGAGCTCGATCTGTTGACTGATGATTCAGCAAGAGGAAGATTGTTCCTCGATGATGAGGAAGATGAGGACGAGGACGCTGACTTTGGGTCCAAATCAAAGACAAAATCTAAAAAGCCTGCTGCGGAGCTTCCAAAGGGATTCCTGATAGAAGAGGACGAAGAGGAAGATTTCCCTGGCTTTGACGACGAGGATTTGGATTAAGGAAGGCTTCATATAATATTATGAAAGGAGAGAATGCTCCTTGGCAACTGATAAAATCATAACCCCAGAGCAGGAAATTGAGGATGCAAGCATAAATTCACCTGATAAGCTGAATATCTCCGATGCAGGTCCCAACGACAAGGTATTTACCTTTGACTCCATAAGGATCGGGCTTGCTTCACCGGAGAAAATAAGACAATGGTCCAAGGGTGAGGTTAAAAAGCCTGAGACTATAAATTACAGGACGTTGAAGCCGGAGAAGGAAGGCTTGTTCTGCGAAAAGATTTTCGGACCTACTAAGGACTGGGAATGTCATTGCGGCAAATATAAAAGAGTAAGATACAAGGGCGTTGTATGCGACAGATGCGGAGTCGAGGTAACCAAGGCAAAGGTAAGAAGAGAGAGGCTGGGACATATCGAGCTTGCAGCTCCCGTATCCCACATCTGGTATTTTAAGGGTATACCAAGCCGTATGGGACTAATACTTGATATGAGTCCGAGAGCTCTTGAAAAAGTGCTTTATTTCGCTTCATATATAGTAACAGATCCGGGAGATACTGCAATGTACGAAAAGCAGCTTCTCACAGAGGCTGAGTACAGGGATGCCCTGGATAAGTACCACAATAAGTTCAGGGCAATGATGGGTGCGGAGGCTATCAAGACTCTGCTTGAGAGGATAGACCTTGAAGCCGATTCAAAGGAGCTTAAGGCTCAGCTTAAGGATGCAACCGGACAGAAAAAGATAAGGATCACAAGGAGACTCGAGGTAGTTGAAGCATTCAGACAGTCCGGGAACAGACCGGAGTGGATGATCCTTGACGTAGTGCCGGTAATACCGCCGGATCTGAGACCAATGGTACAGCTGGATGGAGGAAGATTCGCAACATCTGACCTTAATGATCTTTACAGAAGAGTAATAAACAGGAACAACAGGTTGAAGAGACTTCTTGACCTGGGTGCTCCGGATATAATAGTAAGAAATGAAAAAAGAATGCTTCAGGAAGCTGTCGATGCATTGATAGACAACGGCAGAAGAGGCAGACCGGTAACAGGACCTGGGAACAGACCTCTTAAGTCCCTTTCAGATATGCTTAAGGGCAAGCAGGGAAGATTCAGACAGAACCTTCTTGGAAAACGTGTTGATTACTCCGGAAGATCTGTAATAGTAGTAGGTCCCGAGCTTAAGTTTTATCAGTGCGGTCTTCCCAAGAAGATGGCATTGGAGCTGTTCAAGCCGTTTGTCATGAAAAAGCTTGTGGAAGATGGTCATGCTCATAATATAAAGAGTGCAAAGAGAATGGTTGAAAGGGTCAAGCCTCAGGTTTGGGACGTATTGGAGTCTGTAATTAAAGACCATCCCGTACTTCTGAACAGAGCCCCTACTCTTCACAGACTTGGGATCCAGGCGTTTGAGCCGGTGCTTGTAGAAGGCAAGGCAATAAAGCTGCATCCTCTTGTATGTACTGCATATAATGCTGACTTCGATGGAGACCAGATGGCAGTGCACGTTCCGTTGTCAACTGAAGCTCAGGCTGAAGCAAGATTATTGATGCTTTCCACTAACAATATTCTTGCACCAAAGGATGGAAAGCCAATAACCACTCCTTCTCAGGACATGGTATTGGGAAGCTACTACCTGACTGTGGCCAGACAGGGAGAGGCTGGAGAAGGTAAGATATTCAAGGACTTCGATGAGATGCTTCATGCTTACCACAATGGAGATGTTGGTATTCATGCAAGGGTGAAGGTAAGAGTCAAACTGAACAAGGAAGACAAGGGCAAGCTTGTTGAAAGCACCGTTGGACGATTTATTTTCAACGAAAATATTCCACAGGACCTTGGATTCGTCGACAGGGGGAATGACCTTTATTCTCTCGAAGTAGACAGAGTAGTTGATAAGAAGTTCCTAAGCCTTATAATAGACAAATGTTTCAGAAAACACGGTAATGCTGTCACTTCAGACATTCTGGATCATATCAAGGAGATGGGCTTCAAATACTCCACAGTCGGTGCTATATCGATCTCCATGGGAGATGTTATCGTACCTGATGAGAAGCCAGCAATGATCAAGATGGCAGAGGAAGAAGTAGACAAGTTTGAGAAATCCTATAGAAGAGGACTTATCTCCGACGATGAGAGATATGAAAAGGTAATTGAAATCTGGAACCAGACCACTGAGGATGTAACAGACGTCCTAATGAAGGGACTGGATCCTATGAACAACATATATATCATGGCAATTTCAGGAGCGAGAGGAAGCAAGAACCAGATCAGACAGCTTGCAGGTATGCGTGGACTTATGGCCAGTGCATCAGGACGTACAGTCGAGGTTCCAATAAAGTCTAACTTCCGTGAAGGACTTTCAGTACTTGAGTTCTTTATCTCTACTCACGGATCCAGAAAGGGACTTGCTGATACAGCACTTAGAACGGCAGACTCAGGATATCTTACCAGAAGACTTGTCGACGTCAGCCAGGATGTCATCGTAAGAGAAGTGGACTGCGGTACAGATCAGTATTTCCTGGTAAAGGCATTTACTGACGGAAAGGAAGTCCTTGAGGAGCTGAGGGACAGAATTGACGGAAGATACACCTTTGAGGATATAGTCCATCCTGAAACAGGCGAGGTCATGGTGAAGGCGAATACCATGATCAGCGAGGATATGGCTGATAAGATCCAAAGTGTCGGTATCAAGGAAGTGAAGGTACGCTCAGTTCTAGGATGCAAAGCCAAGTTCGGTGTTTGCGCACACTGCTATGGCAGGAACCTTGCTACCGGAAAGGAAGTCAATATCGGAGAGGCAGTTGGTATAATAGCAGCTCAGTCCATAGGTGAGCCTGGAACTCAGCTTACGATGAGAACCTTCCACACCGGTGGAGTTGCAGCAGCTGCTGACATCACGCAGGGTCTTCCCAGGGTCGAGGAGCTTTTTGAAGCAAGAAAACCAAAGGGACTTGCAGTGATTTCAGAGATCGATGGGGTGGTGAGCCTCAACGAGAACAAGAGAAGGAAAGAAGTTATCGTTACCTCCGAAAGTGGAGAA
>DAIPJA010000159.1:0-4710 GCA_036770525.1 Gudongella sp.
TCTCTCACCAAAGTATATCCCTCCAACGAGCTCCCGGACTACACATATGTCGAAGCCATCCTTTATTATCTCGTCCTTTAGGGGGGATGCATCCTTTATCGAGCTGTAGAGTATCCCAGGTCTGAGGTTGACATATGCATCCAGTGATTTTCTAAGTCCCAATACAGCCTTCTCCGGCCTTATTTCTACGGGAAGATCATCCCACTTGGGACCACCTACGGAACCGAACAGAACTGCGTCACTATTAAGTGCGATCTCTATCGCTTCCTCTGTAAGGGGTACTCCGTTTTTGTCGATAGATATTCCACCAACATCTATATGCTGGAAGTTGAAGCGATGTCCGAATAACTCTGCTGTCTTTTGGAGTACCTTCACAGCAGCCTCTACGACCTCAGGTCCAACTCCATCCCCTGGAGCTTTAGCTATATTGAATTCCATTGACTATTCCCCCTGACATAGCTGACCAGTCCCCCGGCCTTTATAAGTCCTTGAATAAACTCAGGGTAGGCCTGTCCATTGTAGGTTTGGTCTTTTGTTAGGTTTTTGATGATGCCGGAATCAAAATCGATTTCAACCTCATCTCCCCCGTCTATAGCCTCAGCAGCCTCCGGGCACTCGATGATAGGCAAGCCGATATTTATTGCATTCCTGTAAAAAATCCTGGCAAAGCTGTCAGCGATTATGCAGCTTATACCAGCTCCCTTTATTGCGATGGGAGCATGCTCTCTGGATGACCCACAGCCGTAGTTCCTGCCTGCGACTATAATGCTTCCGCTCTCGATCCTGCCTGCAAGCTCCGGATCCACGTCCTCCATGAAGTGTTTTTTAAGTAACTCCGGATCCGAAGTAGTCAGGTGCCTTGCAGGTATAATCATATCTGTGTCGATGTTATCCCCAAACTTGATGGTTTTTCCCCTGGCCTTCATTACATCACCTCCATATCTTCAGGGCTCGCTATATAGCCCATTACCGCTGAAGCCGCTGCAACAGCCGGACTTGCCAGGTATACCTCGGAGGTTGGATGACCCATCCGTCCGACAAAATTCCTGTTTGTTGTGGATACAGCCTTTTCATTCTCAGCAAGTATCCCCATATAACCCCCAAGACAAGGACCACAGGTAGGTGTGCTCACAACTGCTCCAGCCTCTATGAAGGTTTGAATGTAACCTCTTTTAAGTGACTCAAGGTATATCTCCTGCGTTGCTGGAATGATTATCGTTCTGACTCCCTTAGATATCCTTTTTCCATTGAGGACCTCCGCAGCCACCATCATGTCATCAAGCCTTCCGTTGGTACAGGAGCCTATAACTACCTGGTCTATCATAACCTTCCCAACTTCATCTATAGTCCTTGTATTGTCCGGGCTGTGAGGGAATGAGACAGTCGGCCTTATGGTTGAAAGATCTATTTCATAGACCTCATCGTATGTGGCATCCTCATCAGGTGCATAAGCAGTATACTGCCTTCCTCCATGCTCCTCAATATACTGGATGGTTTTCTCATCAACCGGGAATATTCCATTTTTTGCACCGGCTTCAATAGCCATATTTGCCATGGTGAACCTGTCGTCCATTGAGAGGCTGGAAACGCCATCTCCGCTGTATTCCATTGATTTGTACCTTGCGCCGTCAACACCGATCATTCCTATTATGTGAAGAATGATGTCCTTGCCGCTGACCCACTCAGAAGGCTTTCCCCTTAGCCTGAAGGATATAGCTGAGGGCACCTTGAACCAGCTCTTGCCTGTAGCCATTCCTGCCGCCATATCAGTGCTTCCAACGCCAGTTGAAAAGGCTCCCAATGCACCATAGGTACATGTGTGGGAATCAGCTCCGATTATGACCTCCCCAGCGGTGACTATACCCTTTTCAGGCAACAGGGCATGCTCGATGCCCATCTCACCGACCTCAAAATAATTTGTTATTTCCTGAGTCCTCGCAAAGGTCCTCATGGCTTTGCACATCTGGGCTGATACGATATCCTTATTCGGGGCGAAGTGATCAGGTACGAGAGCGACTTTATCCCTGTCAAATACCTTTTCAGCTCCCATTTTATCGAACTCCTTTATTGCAACGGGAGCTGTAATGTCGTTGCCAAGGACCATGTCAAGTCTTGCATCAACAAACTCCCCGGGCTTTACGTGATCCTTTCCTGCGTGTGCTGCCAGTATCTTCTGCGTCATAGTCATTCCCATATACTTAGCTTCCTTTCTTCATACGACTGCAGCTATTTTTTCGCTGCCAGATATTTTTATATCGTTCATCACCTTGTTCATTGCATTTATATAAGCGCCGATGGATGCCTCCACAACGTTTATGCTGGCGTCTCTTCCAGTAAAGTGCCTTCCTCCGTAATTAAGCTTCACAGTGGCATATCCAAGAGCATCGGTTCCTTCAGTGATCGACTGAAGTGAATAATCCTCCAAAAGCACCTCGATATTCATACACTTCTCTATGGCTCTAAAGGCTGCATCCACAGGCCCCTGTGCAAAGGATATGCCTTCAATCTCGCTGCCCTCTGCTTCAAGTACAACAGAAGCTGTTGTTGTTATGGTGTTGCCGCTGTTTATGACAAACCTCTTAAGCTTATAATGATCCTCGGTGCCCTGAAGTCCCCTTGAAAGAAGTGCTTCAATGTCCTTGTCGAATATCTGCTTCTTCCTGTCAGCAAGAGCCTTGAACTCATCGAATACAGAATCAAGCTCCTCCTGAGAAAGCTGGAAGCCAAGCTCCCTGGCCTTATCCTTGAATGCATGGCGTCCTGAGTGCTTCCCTAGGACCAGGTTGTTCTTGCTTAAGCCTACAGATTCCGGCGTCATGATCTCATATGTGGATCTGTTGCTCAACACCCCGTGCTGATGGATCCCTGACTCATGTGCAAATGCGTTAGCTCCAACGATAGCCTTGTTAGGCTGAACATGGACTCCTGTTATGCTTGTCAAGAGGCTGCTGGTTCTTGTGATTTCTTCAGTCACTATCCCGATCTTTGTATCCATCTTGTCCTTTCTTACAGTCATTATCATTGCAAGTTCTTCCAGTGCGGCGTTTCCTGCCCTCTCACCTATTCCGTTTATTGTGCATTCGATTTGGGTCGCACCTGCTCTAATTGCTGCAATGCTGTTGGCTACTGCAAGCCCCAGATCGTTATGGCAATGAACTGATATCTGCACTGTATCAAGCAGTCTGGATTTCTCCCTTATTTCGGTTATAAAGCTGTAGAATTCATCTGGTGTCGTGTATCCGACTGTATCAGGTATGTTTATTATTCCTGCTCCGGCCTCGATCACCTTATCGAATAGCTCTGCCAGAAATCCTGTTTCACTCCTTGTGGCATCCTCTGCTGAAAACTCAACCTCAGGACACAGGGAGCATGCATATGAAACCATCTCCACAGCTCTCTTCATTACATCCTCAGGCTGCATTTTCAACTTGTACTCCATATGTATGGGAGATGTGGCGATAAATGTGTGTATCCTGGGCTTTGCTGCACCCTTTACAGCATCCCAGGCCTTGTCGATATCCTCCTTTACGGTCCTTGCCAGGACTGCAACGGTCGATTTCTTTATCTCGTCTGCAATAAGCTTGACCGACTCAAAATCTCCCGGCGAAGCTGCTGCAAATCCTGCTTCGATTACGTCGACTCCCATTTTCTCCAGCTGCTTTGCAAGCATGAGCTTCTCCCTTTTGTTCATGCTGCACCCAGGTGACTGTTCACCATCTCTCAACGTTGTGTCAAAAAAACTGATCATCTTTGCCATCTCAAACCCTCCTTTAGAAAATAAAAAAATCCTCCGTCTCTATAGTTTTACCTATAGGGACGAAGGATAAATTTCGTGTTACCACCCTAATTCGCAGCAAGCTGCCTCTTTCCTGAACAATCATTCAGTATCCATATAACGGTGGATCCGTCCTGCCCTACTTGCGTAGCTTTCGGCCAGGCTGCCATGAAGCTAGTATTACATACCCGAACGCTATTGATTCTCACCAGCCATCAACTCTCTTAAAATCATCCTATGGTATCTTTCTCTTCATCACTGCTTTAGATATATTAAGGGTGATTATACAGTCGATTGAGAGGGCTTGTCAATATATTTTCAAAAAATATATTTTATTTCGACAAATCAAACGTTTTCATTTCTATTTCAATTGATTTTACTCCATATCTGCAGCAAATCCCTCAGTAAGGAAGCAGCGGCTCCTTTTAAATTGGATGCTCCTCCAAGGACCGCAATATCTCCCAGGGTATCGGTCAAATATTGGATCCCCTTATTCTTTCCGTTGACGCTAAAGAAGATGTCATTTTTGTCGACAGCCTCCGGAGCAACTACTAAATTCCAGTTATTTCCTTCCCATTGCACCTTCCCGATAAGCTTAAGCTTCTTTTCTTGTGCAATAGCTTTATTGACGTCTTCAAACTTTAGATTTTGTATTCCCTCGACTCTGGCATCCTGAAGCTTTAAATTTGAACCCATAAGGGCATTTGCGATTATTATTAGCTTTATTGCCGTATCCCAGCCCTCAACGTCCATGGAGGGATCCGTCTCTGCTATACCCTCCTTCTGGGCTTTCCCAAGGGCTTCAATATACTCCAGGCCTTCCTCCTCCATCGAGGTCAATATGTAGTTGGTTGTTCCATTGAGCACTCCCCGTATTCCTGTTACCCTTGCCCCCAAAAGATCATACTGCCCGCTGCTTATGGTAGGAAGAGCTC
>DAIPJA010000160.1:0-4682 GCA_036770525.1 Gudongella sp.
TGGAAACCTCCTGAAGTGTTGTACTCTCATGGATCTCCAACTCACCGTAGCCTTCAACGGTTATCCTTATCAAATCAAGCATAATGTCCTCCTTCATCGAAATAGCTCTTGTTCGATTTTCATGTAAAGCTGGTCCGGATCTGCCATAAACTCCCTGCCATTAAGGTAATCAAGCTTCTCCTCCAGCCCATTCAGCACCATCCTGTATCCGTGTAGCCACTGGTTCTCAAGACCATACTTTTTTCTAAATTCATCATTTACAACTGACTTCCCATACTTTCTATCACCAATTACCGGATAACCCATTGTATGAAGAGTACTCCTTATCTGATGAGTACGCCCGGTTATAAGTTCAACCTCAAGCAGTGAGTAACCCCCCTTTGACATAATGACCCTGAATTTTGTGTGAATCTCCTTGGATCCTTCGCCCTGCTCATCTGAAATATCAACAAGATTCCTATCCTCATCCTTTATCAGGAACCCCTTATGCTCAAAGTCTTCTTTGATTGCTCCCTTTACTATGGTTTTGTAATATTTCCTGACGCTGCCTTCCTTTATCGCTTTATTTACAAGCCTCAATGCCTCGGAGTTCTTGGCACCTATTATTATTCCCGATGTATTTCGGTCCAACCGATTGCAAATTGACGGTGAAAAAGTCTTTTCTATCCTGGGTACGTAATCACCTTTTTGGATCAGATACGTTACCAGTGAGTCTACAATATTCTCCTCGAATTCCTCGCCTGCACCATGAGATAAAATCCCCACTGGCTTATTTACCAAAACAAGATTCTCATCCTCGTAAATTATACGGGGAGCAAGCCTGGATTTCCTGACTTCCTTTGTGCCAATGAATTTATCTATAGTCTCGTCAGATAGGTAAAGCTGTATAGTGTCTCCTTCAAAAATCATCATTTCCGGAGATGCCTTGGACTCGTTTACCTTTATATTTTTCTTTCTCAGCATTTTATAGATGAAGCCGGTTCCAGCCTCGTCCATATATTTTTTAAGAAATCTGTCAAGCCTTTGATCGCTGTCGTTTTTCCCAACCCTTATCTCTCTCAAAGTTTATCTCACCTTTTCCTCTTTATTATGCTATAATTATACTATAATTTCACATTGAATAGAAAATAAACTGAATTTGAAGGTCACGAGGTGGATATATGAAGAGCTTTGATAAGCTTAGGGATATTTTGTATGATTCCATAGATTACGTTTTTATGCTTGCAATTATTGTTGTTGTTGCATTGGTCATCGGCTGGAGACTCGACGTTCTGTTTGCAAAGGATGCTCTTGAAATGCCTCCGTCAACGGTTGTCGTAGATAACTCCGAAAGACCTCAGGATAATGAGGATGAGCCATCTGGTGACCCTGCTGAAGACCCTTCTGCAGAAGAGCCTGCAGATGCCCCCTCTCAGGAGGAACCCCAGGAAGAGCCTTCTGATGAACCTCAACCTACACCACCTCCGCCAGCTCCACAAACTCAAACAGTCAAGGTCATTATCCCAGAGGGAAGCCTTCCAGGAAAGATCGGACTTATATTGGAGGAAAATGGTGTAGTATCCAGCAGCAGGGATTTTCTGGCAAAGGTAGTGGAAATGAAGCTGGATACGAAGCTTAAATCAGGTACCTTTACTATTCAGAAGGGACTATCTATCGAAGAAGTCGTAAAGATTATTACAAAATAACGTCACCACTGGTGACGTTATTTTAATATGTCTCATTAATGTATTCATCAATTAAAGACTTCCTTCTACCCTCCAAAAATACTCCTTCCTTCTGGAGGATTTCCAAAAGCCATGTTGCCTTGGAGTGAAAAATTGCCTCCTTGTAATCCAGCAGGACTATTTCATACAGCTTATCCTTAAGATTCCTCGATTCACATTTTACGAAATATGCCTCTACACCCTTAAAATCGATTATCTTTAGAACGTCCAAGGCGGATCTGTCCTTTTCATGATAATATTTATAGCCCTTATTGAGATATTCGATGTAATATTTCTGGTGTTTCTTTGAGTTTCTAAGCTCCATAGCCATCATTCTGAAGTACTTGGCGAGAACGTTATAATACTGGTAGTTATACATACCCTTTTCATAGCTGTCGACTCTGATAAACGGCTTTACATTCATCCTTGTAACAAAATCATAATTGCTTTCAAGAAACTCTCTTTTAGAAATGTCTCCATTCTGAAGCTGAAGTATAAGCGAAGACCTGTTGTCAAAGAAGGTCTCGAATAAACCCTTTTTCCCGTGATAAATCAATATTTACACCCATTCTAAGATCTAATTTGCAGACATTGCCGTCTGCATCCATATTATACCATACCAACTTCCTTTTTCAAAACTTCAATTTCCTCGTCCGTCAGCTCCCTGTATTCGCCTTCATCAAGCTGATTGTCCAACATCAGTGACCCCATTCTTATTCTTTTTAGATAGACCACCCTTAAGCCATGGGCTGCAAACATTCGTTTTACCTGGTGGTACTTTCCCTCCTGTATGGTGACCTGTACTATAGAGATCAAATCTGACCTTTCTATTTCAAGCTCCGCTGGTAATGTCAGGTAACCATCCTCCAGCTGTACGCCTTTTTTAAAGCATTCCACATGCTCAGGCAATACAACACCATCGATTTTAGCATAATAGGTCTTGTCTACTCCTTTTCTTGGCGATAGTAGAAGATGAGCAAGCTGACCGTCGTTAGTTATCAACAGTAGGCCTTCAGTATCCTTGTCCAGCCTTCCCACCGGAAAAGGCCTGAATCCATTCCAATAATCATCAAGGAGCTCAATTACTACAGATTCTCTAGGATCGTCTGTAGAAGAAACCATACCTTGGGGTTTATTTAACATCAGGTAGATAAATTCTCTGTACTTTACCTCCCGTCCCTTTAAAAATACCCTGTCCACTCCGGGCGCTACCTTAGCTTCCGGTGACGTCGTCAAAACACCATTTACAGTTACAAAGCCAGACTTGATCATATCCTTTACCTGGGTCCTGCTGCCAGCGCCCATATTAGACAATAGCTTGTCCAATCGCTCCTTCTTCATGGGCATACCATCCTCCTAAAAAATCCGGGGAGCCCTAAGGCTCCCCTTTTATTTATTCTTCAATCTCGTAGCAGTATGATCTCAAGTTCTCAGGGATCTTGTCCATTGTGTAATCGATGTTAATGTAGAACTCAACCTCGTATTTTGATGCGATCTTGTTCAAGGAATCTATTAAGTAAACAATATCCTTCAGCTCTAGACTCATTACCTTGTAGATACCGTCTACGTAGATCTTCTCAAGATCGTAATCCATAGCCATGATTCCACACAAAAAGCCATAGAAAGACTGTACGTTAAGTACATTGAATTCCATGGCATTAATTAGTCTCACATTATAATTCAAGCTGAAGATATGATTATCGTCAACGTCAACAAAAGCTATGTTTCCATTCCCCTCAAGCATGTCCTTATTGGCATTATCGATCAGCCACTTGGTTTTGCCTGAGCCCTTTGCACCTAAAATGAACTTAACCATGATAAACCACCTTACCTTTCTTTGTCTTTATATTTGTGTAATTTGGTTAAAGATTAAAGATTTTTAAGGCTTTACCATCAAGGTAATCAAATCTTCTACCTTGACGCGTATTTTCTTCCCTCATCCTGTGTATGATCTCGTCCCTGATCTTCCACCAGGATTCTTGCCAATTGACGAATACCGAGCCTTCCTCTGGAGCTCTCCCTATGATCCTTTGCACTACAATTTCCGGATCCAGCAGCTCCAAAAATGCAATTACTCTTTTGATGTATTCATCTCTTGAATGCAGCTGAAACTCACCATTGGCATACTGAGCAGCCATTAAAGTCCCTTCCATTAAATACAAGCTGTGAAGCTTAACCTCATCGACTCCGAGTGCCGACAGTATTCGCGCTCCTTCCTCCACATCCTCCAAATCGTCCCAGGGAAGGTTGAGGATCATGTGAGCACAAATCCTAATTCCATATCTCTTTGCCATCAATACAGCATCGATGAACTCAGCCAATCCATGCCCTCGGTTTATTTTCCTCAAGCTATGGTAGTTTACTGTCTGCAGCCCCAATTCGATTGTTATATCTATACCCCTATTATACTTGATATCACTTAAGAATTGCAAATAATTATCCCTTAAGCAGTCAGGCCTTGTAGATATTGATAATTCAACGATATCTGGCTGTAACGCCTCCAAGATCGCTGACTTGAAGCTTTCAAATCCCATGTAAGTGTTAGAAAAATTCTGAAAGTATGCTATAAACTTTTCAGCCTTGTATTTTGTGCGCACCAGGTCCTTATTCTCTTCCAGCTGAGCCGCTATACTCATGGATTCAGGCAGATTTTCAAAGGAACCTCCCTCTTCACCGCAAAAAGTGCAGCCTCCACAACTTATATTCCCGTCTCTGTTTGGACAGGTCAAGGGCAGCTTTACTGGAAGTTTATAAACCTTTTCACCGTATTTTTCTATCAAATAGTCTGAATATGCTCTGTAAACTCCGTTTCTCAACTTAAAATCATCCTTAATAAAAGATTTTCAACGCATCAGCCAGGGTATATGCCAGTCCGGCTTCATCGTTATCCTTATCTGTGATTATATCTGCTGCATCCTTCGCTAACTGGCTCCCGTTTTTCATGGCTATCCCGATCCCGGCATTCAATATCATCTCACC
>DAIPJA010000161.1:0-4674 GCA_036770525.1 Gudongella sp.
GAGGCCAAAGAGGAAGGCGTGATATTCAAGTTCCTCGTCTCTCCATTGGAAATTATTGAAGAAAACGGTAAAGCAGCAAGAATCAAGCTCCAGAAGATGGAGCTGGGTGAGGAGGATGCATCCGGCAGAAGAAAGCCTATCCCAATTGAAGGATCCTTTGAGTACCTGGACATAGACCTTGTCATTGGAGCGATAGGACAGGAATCGGCGCTGGATGGCTTTGAGATCCTAGAGAAAACAAAAAGAGGGACCATTGCGGTAGATGAGAACAGCTATCAAACCAATGTTGAGGGGATATTCGCCGGTGGTGATGTCATCAATGAGGGTGCCAATATAGCAATTAAGGCGATAGGCGATGCTAAGCGGGCTGTTGGGGTAATTAATTCCTACCTTGAGGGTCATGTTATTCCATACAGAAGACCTTATGTGGTTGAGAGGACTCATCTGACAAGCGAGCATTACAAGGACAGATCCAAAGAATACAGATCTTCAATGCCTCACCTATCAGCTGAAGAGAGAAAGAACAACTTCAATGAGGTGAATCTCGGATTTACTCCTGAGCAGGCTGTAAAGGATGCCATGAGGTGTCTGGAGTGCGGATGTGGCGACTTCTTTGAGTGCAAGCTGTACAACTATGCAAATGATTATGACGTGCAGCCTGAAAGATTTGAAGGAGAGGTACATTACAGGGAACAGGACGATGATCACCCATTCATAGTTAGGAATACGGACAAGTGTATTCTTTGCGGGCTTTGCGTGAGGGTATGTGACCAGGTAATGGATAACGGAGCTCTCGGGTTGGTTGAGAGAGGCTTCGATACCATTGTAAAGCCAGCTTTGGACCTTAGACTTGCAGATACATCCTGCATATCCTGTGGACAATGCGTCAGTGTTTGCCCAGTAGGTGCAATTCAGGAGAGACTGCAGATAGATAAATCAGTACCGGTTGAAACTGAGAAAACTAAGACGATATGCTCCTTCTGTTCAGTCGGCTGTAATATCGACATAGAGACAAATGGAGAGATGCTTTACAGGGCAGTTCCGGATAAAGATAGCAAGGTTGATGAAGGCCTCCTGTGTGTCAAGGGAAGATTCGGATATAACCAAGGGAAGCAAAAGACTAGACTTTCCAAGCCTTTGGTCAGGATGGGCGACGAGCTCATAGAAGGAACCTGGGATCAGGGAATGAGACTTGCTGCCAAGAAGCTTCAGTCTCTCAAACTCCAGTATGGTCATGAGTCGGTTGCAGTTGCAATATCCGACAAGCTTACCAATGAGGAGATATTCATAGCCAAGAAATTTGCTTCAGAATTTTTGGGAACTGAGAACATCACCTGCTTCAACAGAACCTATGGCGGAATAAAGGATGTACTTGGCTATGACGCATCGTCAAATACCTTTGAAGAGATCAAGCAATCAGACTTCATTCTCGTAATGGGTGCTGAAATGATGAAGGACCATACCATAGCTGCTCTTAAGGTCAAGCATGCAATTGACAGGGGAGCAAGGATGGTAGTCATAAATAACAGCTATGACCAGATAAATGAATGGTCAAGCGCTGTTGATTGTCCGGATAATGACCTTACCTGCCTAAGGGGCATACTGAAGGTGATCATTGACAAAGGCTTTGAGCCTAAGAATGCAGAGGGCTTTGCAGAACTGAAGGCATCGCTTGAAGGAGTACAGCCTAAGCCTGAGGCAATTGATATTGCAGAGCTATATCTTGAGGCCAAGAAGCCCGTCATAATATTTGATCAGAACTACCTTACTGCTGAAGCTGCAAAAATGCTTGCAAATATTGCAGTTGTTTCAGGCCAGATCGGCAAGCCAAGAAGAGGTATCATCCAGCTTAAACCAAAGAATAACAGCCAGGGCCTTGCAGACTTGGGAGTAGATAAGCCTTGGAAGGATGTAGTAGAGGGTATAAGGACAAGAAAGATTAAGGGATTGATGTCCTTTGGCGAGGATATTCCTGTTGAATATTTAGATGGGCTTGAGTTCTTTGGAGTACAGGACCTTTATCTTACTTCATCGGGAGAGAAGGCCGATGTTGTAATCCCTGCAGTAAGCTATGCCGAATCAAAGGGGACCTACACAAACAGTGAGAGAAGGATCCAGTGGACAAACACAGCAATCCCGCCGCTTACCGGCTATGCAAACTGGCAGGTGATAAACGAGATGATGTATATATTGGGCAGAGTCAATAAGTACAAAAAGGTAGAGGAGCTTACAGAGGAAGTATCCAAGGCTGTGCCTGAATACAAGGATTTGTTTAAGCTTGATGGATCAACTTATTGGCCTATTGGAGGAACTGAGATACTTTACACCAAGGGCTTCAACTTCCCGGATGGGAAAGCCAAACTTGCAGCAATCTCAGAAGGGAAGCTGTTTGATAAGAGAATTTCAACAGACTATGTGGAGAAAGAGTTTGCTAAGGTATTGGAAGAAATATAAGATCGGAGGCAGGGAAACCTGCCTCTTTAATTTGCATTTGAACCTCCATGGTTGTAGAATAAATCATGTAGGGATCATAGATTGCTGTAAGGGAGAGTGGAAAGATGCTTAGGCTTGAAGGTTTGGAGAAATCGTATAGCAAGGGATCGGTAAAGGCAGTAGATGGAATTGACCTGGAGATTAGGCCTGGAGAAATATTTGGATTTCTTGGCCCAAACGGAGCAGGCAAATCGACTACCATAAAGATGATAGTGGGTCTGCTGAAGCCTGACAAGGGCAGGATAGTCCTTGATGGAATCGACGTATGGAATGAACCACTCAAGGCGAAGCAGATTATCAGCTACGTACCTGACAATCCTGAAATTTACGATAGACTAAAGGGCATTGAATATTTGAACTTTGTAGGCGATATGTACGGTATCCCAACTGAACTTCGAAGGGAAAGGATCGAAAAATACTGCAGCATTTTTAATATAAAGGATGCTTTAGGCGGCATTATCGGAGGATATTCACATGGGATGAAGCAGAAGCTGGTTTTGGCTTCAGCTTTATTAAATGATCCAAAGTTATTCATCCTCGATGAGCCGATGGTTGGCCTTGATCCAAGGTCTGCCTTCAATCTGAAGGAAATTATGAGGGATATGTGTGATCGGGGGAGCAAAGTGTTTTTTTCTACACATGTAATGGAGGTTGCAGAGAAGCTATGTGACAGAATTGCCATAATAAATAGGGGTAAAATAATAGCATTAGGGACTATGGAGGAGCTACGGGCTCAGGCAGAGGAGAAGGGCTCATTGGAAAATATATTCCTGGAGTTGACCGAGGATGAATAAACTTGTATCGCTTATTAAGACTGATTTAAATATTACCTTTGGGATATCCTCACTGAAGTATTCGATCAAGAATAAGAAAAAGAGATGGACTTATATCATATTTGCAGCAGCGATGCTTTCCCTGATACCTTCCTATATTATGATGGTTAGAGGCTTGGACCAGCTTTATGCAGCCTTCAGGATGATGGGGCAGCAATCCTATTTTCTTATGATGGGCATAATGATGTCCCAGTTCATGATATTTTTTTTGGGTTTGTTATATGCCATGAGCAAATACTATTTTTCAAGCGATACTGAACAGCTGCTTCCGTTACCAATAAGACCAGCGCTTATAGTAGGCTCTAAATTCACTTCATTGGTTATCAGTGAATATTTGGTATCCTTGCCTATAATACTGCCGTTTATACTGATATTTGGTATCAGAGAATATCAAAGTATCCTGTATTGGCTAGATTCACTATTGGTAATTGTACTTCTGCCTTTGCTGCCTTTATCAATAGCTACCATCCTGATCATGGTCTTTATGAAGTACACCAATATCAAATCAAAAAAAGATCTGGTAAGGACAATAGGAGCGCTGCTATTTATCTTTTTAGTTGTATTTATTCAAATGAAGGTAAATCAAATAGTATCACAAGGACTTATGGAAAGTGAAAGCTTTTTGTTCGACCTGGCAAGAGATGCTCATCTTTTGGTAAATAAACTGGGCAAGGCATATCCACCGGCGATGTGGGCCGTCAATTCTATGGTAGGAGCTGCCTCTGGAAAGGGAATACAGGGTATATTGGGTTATGTTGCTGTTTCTGTAATGGGGACTTTGATAGCTGTTGTTCTATCTGAAGGATTATATTTAGACGGTTTAATTGGGAATAATGAGTCAGCTTCAAGGGAAAAAGCAATTGCAATCGATGACTTCAATAGGAGCACAAGACTCAGGAAGCCTTGGCAGACCCTAGCCAGAAAGGAACTGACGATGCTCTTTAAAACACCCATCTACCTGATGAACTCGGTGGGAGGTGTGATCCTGGTACCAATATTGCTGGTGATGAGTCTATTTACCAGTGGAAGCGAGATTGAGTCCATCAGGTTGTTGCTTCGCGATAATGAGGCGTTGGTAGCTTTGGGAGGAGCAGGGATGATAACTATCCTGGGGATGCTAAACTCAGTCGGAGTGACCACATTCTCCAGAGAAGGTAAGAATATGTGGGTTCAGAGGACTCTTCCAATAAATCCCAAAGATCAAATTTTTGGAAGAGTGTTGGCTTCTTTGGCAATACAAGGTATGGGAGCAGTGATCTTATTGGCCAGCATCTCTTTCGTAATTCCATTATCTATTACTTCTGCAACATTTATTCTCGTCACAGGTACATTTGGAAGCATTTTGATG
>DAIPJA010000162.1:0-4649 GCA_036770525.1 Gudongella sp.
ATCCTGATTCAAAAGAAAAACTGGCTCTTGTCGGAAAGGGACTAACTTATGATTCAGGCGGATATTGTCTGAAGCCTGCAGACAGTATGGCGGCTATGCATACAGACATGGCAGGAGCTGCTTCGGTGATTGGAGCCATGTATTCAATTGCAAAGTCGGGTCTTAAGAAAAATGTAACGGCGATCATAGCAGCTTGCGAGAATATGATATCAGGAGGCGCTTACAAGACAGGAGACATAATAGGATCCATGTCTGGAAAAACGATAGAGATAGGTAATACGGACGCTGAAGGAAGGGTTACCCTGGCAGATGCGCTTTGGTACGCAGCCACTGTTGAAGATGCGGATAGAATAGTTGATCTGGCGACTCTCACAGGAGCATGCGTAGTTGCTCTCGGCAGTGTTAATACGGGTGCGATATCAAACAATGACAAGCTCATGGAAGAGATTAAGGTTGCTTCCAGTCTTGCAGGAGAGCCTGTCTGGGAGCTTCCGCACGATGAGGAATATATGGAGCTTTTTAAAAGCGATTTTGCTGATCTTAAGAATACAGGCGGAAGATGGGCAGGAGCAATTACCGCAGGTCTGTTCCTCAGGGAATTTGTAAATGAGAAGCCGTGGGTCCATCTGGACATCGCCGGCACCTCTCATCTTTCAAGCCCTATGGGTTACCTTCCAAAGGGTGCAACAGGAGTACCGGTCAAAACTCTTTTCTATATGATCAAGGATATGTAATTTGAAAAAACCAGGTCCGAATTCGGACCTGGTTACTTATTTTTCAGTACTCCACCAAGCAGACCTATTATAGCAAATATTGTATAATAGCCTGCGCTTGTTATTGAATTCCCAGTTATTTCTCTAATGCCCTGGATTATCAGCTGGTCCCCACCAAAAAGTGAAACTACCCAGCCAACTACAAGGCCGACCAATAGTCCTCCAAGCATACCTACACCTCCGTATGGAATTCTCCCTCTTAATGATACCAGAAAGGAGAACGGAAATCCATCTAAATAGTCCACTGCCCGTGGATTATCCCAACAAGATACCAAGAGCCTGAAACATCCTCAAAAACAAGCTTTAGACTCCTCCAATCCATCCCACTATATTGTGGATCAAAGCCAGTGAAGTGGAATTCTATAAACTCTCCATTTGGATAAGCCGTGTCAACATTGTTCAACGAGTTGCCCATCCCTATCTTGGTATTTATGCCGATAATATGAGGATTAAGGAAGTCCTCGTCATATACAAAGCTCTGGTGATAGTCTGAGTATATCTGGTTTATCGGGTTCCCTGAGCCGTCGAAGCTCCCCCAGAGATAAACTGTATTATCCTGTGCAAGCCCTGCGACCTGGGCTGCGGTAAATACAAGGTCAGCCTGAGAATCCACGTAATCATATGGGGTAAATCTCACTCCAAGGCTTGGGTGTACATAGTCACTGACTCCTGCCATATCCATGGTCTTTAAAAGCTCCACAACTTCGAAAGCAGTTGTCAACAGTGAAGCTCCCTGAGTTGGACCTGTTGATGGCAACGGCTCAGGTTCCGGCTGCTGTGCTTGCTCCAGCTGATTTTGGAGCTCCTGTACCTGAGACTGAAGCCCGGCGATCTCATTATCCTTTAACTGAAGCTCTGCATTCAACTCCTCGACCAGAGCTTCCTGGGAGGTATTGGTACATCCGGAAATCATCACCACTGCAGAAATGAATATAGCTAAAAAAATTTTTTTCTTCATTGCTTGACCACTTCCTTTTACTGATTTGCAACATTTTTACCCCAATTTACGGGATTAAATATGTCAATCGGGTTACATCAGGTCAGTTATATTTTTAACCAGAGTCTCTATCTGCTTTTCTCTTTTCCCGCTGCCCCAGTCTATTATGCCTGTAAACCCTACTTTTGCTCCCTTTTCACGGCACATTTTATCCATTTGTCCAATTGCGCTCTTCCCTCCAAGAAAGCTGTAGGGAAAGGCGTGTGTCACGAACATTGACACATTTTTACCCTCGATATCCTTGGCTTCTTCGAAAAATTTCCTAATGACTGGCGATGCTTGAAATCCCCTGACCGGGCCTGCAATGATCAGGTTGTCGAAGCCTTTCAAATCAGGGAGCGGTTGAAGGTTTATCTTATTTATGTCCTGCTGATTTCTGTCCTCTCCTCCGACAACCTGAAGTTGAAAAATATTGGTTTCATGACCCTTTTCAAATAAGCTTTTTGCAAGTCTTTCTGCAACAGATAAAGTATTTCCTGAAAATGAATGTACCACTATCCCGATTTTCACTTTTTCTCCCCCTATCTTGCTTTTAACAGAGCGGCTTCTATCGCCTTCAGAATTACTCTGCTGCTATAGGTTGCGCCTGATATACTATCGACATCTAAGCTTTGGTCCTCAACTACATCCTCGATAATTACCTCTGCAGGCTGTCCCATTCCGTTCCCATGATCAAGCAGAAGTATATCCTCTATCCTTCCCCCTTCAATTTTTACTTCAACAGTGGCAGATACTGGAGGCACTGAATACTCCCCGATGTATGTACCGTCCTTCAACTCACTTAGTTCTATTTTCTCAATGCTTGACTCAACCAGCTTGTCTAGGTTTCTGCTGAGGTATATGAACATACCTGAGAAAAGAAGAATAAGAGCTAATACTATGATCCCTACGATCTTAAATATCTTTTTCAAACCTTCCACTTCCATTTCCCCCAGAATTTAGCACCTGCTTTAAAGTGGTGCCACATATATTATAGCAGTATTTAGCAGGATTTGTTCGGTTGTGATAAAAAAATCACCAGCTTTTTTGCTGGTGATAATCCTATTACTTGCATACATCTACCCACTGTCCACAGGTGACCTTTCCCATAAGATCGACATCTATCCTAAGACAGGTGCTTGGACCCCCTGCTGCTGGAAATACATGATCATATACCTTCAGCGACTGGTCCAGATATATATCCAGAGGCTTTGACAGCCCAAAGGGGCATACCCCTCCCACAGGATGTCCTGTAGCCTCGAGCATCTCATCTCCATCGATGAACCTTGGCTTTTCCTTAAAGTGATCCTTGAACTTCCTGTTGTCAAGGCGAACATCTCCCTTTACAACAAGTATTATATCCCTGTCCTTAAGTCTTATAGCCATTGACTTTGCTATCCTTCCAGGCTCTACGCCAAGAGACTCGGCTGCCAGCTCCACAGTAGCCGTACTGGTCTTCATATGCATGATCTCGATATCAAGATCCTTCTCGTCAATGTATTTTCTTACGCTTTCAACAGTCATTACTACACCCCGCTTTACCGTTTTGTTATAAGTCCCCGCTGATAGGCATCCTCGAGCATGTACTCCACGAATTGCCAAAGCTGATCCGACGTCCCTTTCAAGGGGCTTATCCGCTTGAACACATCCTCCTGAGCAACACCAAACTTTCTCCAGGTTCCCCCGCCATTATAGTAGTTGTTAAGCATAGGCTGAAGCCTGTCCATAGAAGCTGCGAACCTTGCCTCCGGAGTTTCCATCTCTTCGAATTCATCCCAGAGCGACCTGAAAAAACCGCCCTTTTCTTCGCCCAGCATACCGAATATCCTGTCTGCAGCCTGCAGCTCCCTGTCTCTCTTGTCAAGGTTGGCTGCTGCATCGTAGCAGAAGGTATCCCCTGCATAAAGCTCTACAAGGTCGTGGATCAAAAGCATCTTGATCGCCCTGTTGACGTCGAACTCCTTATTTGAGTAATCAGAAAGCACCATCGTCATAACGGCTATGTGCCACGAGTGCTGTGCATCGTCCTCTCTTTTATCCTCTCCAATGAGACTTGTTTGCCGCAGTATGGTCTTCATCCTGTCCAGTTCAACTATGAATTCTATATCTTTTTTTAAACGTTCATTCACCGGATCATCTCCCTGTATTCTTTACTAAGGCTATTTTATCACATAAAGCAGAATATTTCCCTTACAAAAATATTTTTTAAAAAAAGTGTTGACAATATCGGCAATGGGAACTATGACTATATTCAATACATAAAAGCGTTGAAGGAGAGAAGCGCATCCGTGCATATTTATAGAGAGTCAGGAAGGGTGAAAACTGACAATAGCTGGATACGATATACACTCCCAAGCAGATTTGCCAAAAGATTTCGAGTAGGCAGATCCGGAGGCCCGCCGTTAAAAGGGACAGGATTGTTAGATCCGAATGAGAGACGGCTTTTGCCGTAATATGGGTGGTACCGCGTGAGATTAAATCTTTCGTCCCTGTGAATCTAAATGATTCATGGGAACGAAGGATTTTTTTTATTTACTTAAAAAAGGAGGAGCAAAAATGAAAAAGAGAGGTATTTTGAAGGCAATCGCAATTATTACTCTAGTAGCAATGATGGGAGGATGTACAGCAGGAGGAGCGTCAGAGGAAAAAAAGATTGTAATCGGAATCAACCAGCTTGTTGAGCACCCGGCACTTGATGATGCAAGGGAAGGTTTTATCCAGGGTCTGGAGGAAATGGGAGTTGAGGCAGAGATCGTATACCAAAATGCTCAGGGTGATATACCTACTTCACTTTCAATAGCACAAAAATTTGTATCCGATAAGGTAGATCTGATCTATGCAATAGCTACACCTGCTGCTCAAAGTTCCAAGCAGGCAACCTCAGAAATTCCTGTATTATT
>DAIPJA010000163.1:0-4606 GCA_036770525.1 Gudongella sp.
TGGGAATACTGTAATTCCCTGTGGAGGCAAAGATAAGGTCCAGCCTGTCAATGACATCATCCTCGGCACATACGAAAGTATCGTATCGTGCTCCGTCCACATAATTGATAGCACGGATACCCGTCCATGTGAACATTGGAAGGTTTTGGATATCTCCACAGATCACATAGTTCCCTGAGCCTACGCTATCGTTGAAAACGAGGGTTTCAGCAGATGCACAAGGGATGCAGAGCAGTAGCAATAGCAGGAGAAAGCAGTACTTCATCTTCTCCTGCCTCCGCCGGACATGGACATCGCAACCATCAGGAAGATCATGAACATGAAGATCCAGGTAGCAGGACCCAGGGTAAGCGCCATATCCTTAGCATCGTCCTGGGTGAACTGCCCGTCACCGTCCAGGTCGATAAGAGGATTAATGCCTGTATCACTGGTGGAACCAGAACTTGAACTGGATCCAGACGGACTGCGCTTTTGTTCACCTATGTCCAGAAACTCCAGACCGCCGGTACCCAGACAGATACCGGCAATGGTATCGGCATTGGAGATACACCACATACCGTTAGCGTTCAGTGCAGAAGATGTGGGTAATGCTGACACAACAGCACCGGTCTCATTATAGATACTTCTAAGATAAGCAGTATCACCTCTGGTAGCAGAGGCATCTACATAGATCCGGCTTGCATTGAGTACCTGAATGGAACCACGATAAGCTAATGTGCCGCCTGATGAACTTTTATAGGTAGCTTTTATTGCAACATTATCTTTTAACAGAGCGCAGTATACTTTTGTGGGATAGCCGGAAGTATAGCCATGTACAGAGTATATGGAACCATCATAGATATCAAAATCGAACGCTCCGCCGGTGGTCAGATCATAATACAGGGAACTGTAGATGCTTGTAACAGGCATCCTGTACACGTCACCACCTTTCAGGAAGTAGATATAGCCTCCTTCTTCCCTTATGGGTGATACAGCCACACCGCTTGTTATCACTCTATGGTCAGTGGCCGGACTTTTGAAAGTGGTAGGGCTCACAGGAGGGATGGGATAACCACTGCTATCCACAATGACAGGCTCCCCGTTATACCACATAGGCATGCCTTCAGCAGCCAGTTTTTCCACAAGGTATGTGGTGCTTCCAATAGTGACTATGTAGAACAACCTGTTATTTGAAGTGTAGAACGCCTGTTGGATGTTCGCATGTGCGACCTGGGAACCAGGTGCACCGGAAGCAGCGTACAGCGTTTTTATCTCATCGCCGCTATATGCATCGACTATTGAAACATAATAGCCGCTGTTCTGCACCACCAGAAACTCCAGCAGATCATTGTCCGTGGCTCCGTGACCCAGATTGATGGACTTGCTGGGAGTACTATAAATAACCGCAGAACAGGAGCCTGATACACAGATCAGCACGAGCAAGGCTAAGAGGATAAGTCGTGTTTTCACAGCCTCACTCCCTTTCTGTAGATCACGAATAACCCCAGGACCATTACACCTACCAGCCCAAGGCTCAGGAATACGGGAACGTATGCCATGGTCCAGTCGGCTGCTTCCAGGGGGTTAGCGGCTAAGGATACGGTATTGGGTTTTACGAAGATCTGGTAGTTCTGGGATGAGTCTAAAAGCAATGTTCCTGTGGTGTTGAAATCCCCTATGTACGTACCTGATGCATCATACACAGTATAGACATAGGAATCAAGAGGGTCCGTAAAGGTCACGGACCCGGCAGAGGATACAGGAGAGAAACATACCAGGAACAGACTAAGGAGATAGATAAACCTCATACGGACCACCTCTTGAAGGTAAAGGTAAGGGGAGGGGGAACCCTTACCTGAACCTCATGCCCTGCAGGATGCTGTCAAAGAGTCCTGTCACGAACCTGATCACTGCCATACCGATGATGACACCGGCCACAGAGATCACCAGGGCCAGCACATAGGGCATGATCCCGGCTGCATCGTTGATGATGGGACCTACAGCGGAAAGGTTTCCGCTCACTTCGGCTGCCGAAGCAGGAAGGATAGAGGTTCCTACTGTAGCCACTGCGGTAATGACCTTTGTCTTATGGGCTTTCAGCTTTTCAAGCATGGTCAACACCACCCTGCAGCAGGGTGAGCAGGTCCGGGATCTTAAGGCCCAGCAGTTCCAGGTCGTCCTTGAAGATGGAGAAATTCTCGTACTTTTCCGTTTTTGGGTTGAACTTGGAAAGCTGGGCCCACCTGACAAGTGTGCCGTCTTCTTTCTTCTTTTCAGAGATCGATACAGAGATGCCAGGCAGGCGGATACGCTCGCCCACCTGCCTTATATTGTATTCATTGAAGTTTGACATACAATGTTTAGTATGGGTGGGGGAGATAAATACATTTTAAATTATCTTAAAAATAAGAGTAAAATTAGGTGTAATGTTAGGGGGAGGGGTTATGAGAAGATTAAACCTCTATATGGTAGGGATATTGATGGGTGCAGCTTCGCGGAGACAGAAGATTTGTGTTTAGGAAAACAGTAGCTTTCGGTTAGTAAAATCAACTTCAATTTTGCTAATTTTTAGAGAATACTTTAACGATTTGTCTAATTTGTCGTATTTTTTCTCTACAAGATTTGATATAAGCAAACTCTCCAGTGCTCTATATACTGTTTCTTTATTCTTTTTAGTGTTATATTCTTGCTCGATTTTTTGATGAATTTCATTTAGAGTGTATTCTTCATTACCAAGAATTAAACATATTTGAATTTTCAATTTCGAGCTTGTAAGGTTATATAAATGGTCTATATCTTGATGCACAACTAAAACGTGATTTATTATTATAAATTACTTTCTTGTATTATATTCATGATATTGCGTTAAATGTAATTTACTACAAATTTATTCATATCCTACATACTAAGTAAATAAACTATTAAAGTTGTACTGTTGCATTTTGATTGGTGAAATCGAAATGCCAAGAAGATCAATTCCTACAGGTCCAAATAGGGGTATAAGGTATGAGGAACACATAAGTCGTTTACTCCGTGAAAAAGGTTTGGCAATTGGTGCTACTGGTGGTGCTAGTTCTAATCCAGATGTGCACATAGTGTATAAAGGAAACACAATTCCTTTAGAAATAAAAAAAGATCTATCGGCTGATTTTGCTCAAATTGAGCTGAGATGGGATAGATCATGTGGATTTTATTTTTCTCCGGATTGTCAGAATCCCAGTTACAGGGAGTTTTTAACCAGTCATACTGAATTCCTTCAACAAATAAACAATACTTGGACTGAGGAGCCTCGTAAATTCACTAATAGAAATTACACACTTAATGACTTAAATTCTGATCTCGATAATTTCCATGATATTAAAGTAAGCATAAATGCTGAACTTATAGAAGAATTCTATACTTCGAAAAATCCATCTGTTAATTATATGCAAATTGGAGAAAAGGGATTCTATTATCTTAAAGAAAATATTTTCTCCTTAAATGCTGATAGATTGGTTGGCGAGGCTGTACTGAGAGCTAGAGTAAAAACAAGATCAAGATCTGATTTAAAATGGGGATTTTTAGTTGCAATCAAGTTGAAGCGTGTTATATCTTCAGAATATGATATTGAAGAACAAAATGGAAAATGCTTCCCATTTTGCCTTTAATTTGCTACCGCTTGATAGCAATAAAAAGTTCAAATAATTTCATTGCGTCTTTTGAGCCAGAAGTCGATAGATACTTTATCGTTATCAATCTCTTTTGAGTCACATAAGTCCAGTTTTGTTCCAATAGGCCAAATCTCATCTAAATTTTCAGTGAAGATATAATCATCGCGAAACTTTTGTATATTGTCGCTGGACCTCATATTTTTTAGTCTTTCACGAATAAGTGATGCATTTTCTGGATCAATCTCAGTTCCAATTGAATTTCGTCCTAATTGTTTTGAGACAACAAGTGTTGTACCTGTGCCAGTAAAGGGATCATAAACCATATCCCCTACTTTAGTAGAAGATAAAATAATTCGAGCTAAAAGTTGAACAGGTGACTGTTGTTTATGAGCTCTATCACCGTTGTGAACTCTAAGAGGCTCATCGCCAGCAAAGTACCCAGATGTTAATTCTCGGATATCATCCCACACATCAGTGACATACATTCCATTCGGTCGAGCATATTTTTCAGTTACCAACAGTGGTGGGTCAATGCGTAGTCGGTTGAATATTCTCTCCTTTTTTCCCTTAGTGCAATATGCAATGATCTGGTAGTGTTTGCCAAAACGACACTTACCAGGAACTGCAGATGATTTCTTTTTCCAAATTATTAGATTTTGAAATGTCCAACCGGAGGAGCGAAGTACTTCTAATACAAATTCTGTATTTTTTTCCCGTTGCATAAAATAGATTGCTCCACCTTTAGAAGTTCTTTCGTATACCAGTTTACAGACTTCCCTCATCCAGTCCCAATATTCTTTTTCATCTAATTTGTCATTATGAACTCGATATTCTTTTCCTTGATTAAATGGGGGATCTAAAAATGATAAATCAAAGGTATGATGAGTATTTTTAAGAAACTCAATACAATCTATGTTTTCCAAATCACACAGCAACTAAAAACCTCCGTTAAAATAATCCCTCTATTTTTATTTTAT
>DAIPJA010000164.1:0-4553 GCA_036770525.1 Gudongella sp.
ATGCCTTCCGAAATAGTATGCAACCAAGGATTAGTAGACAATAAGAAAATTATGTCTACTATTAAGCTAAAGATCGATCCATATATCAACTTGATCAAGGACCAAGCTGAAAGCGTTGAAAAAAGCCTGGAATCGATTGAAGGATTTTTCGGTGGAGACACTAATCTTAAGAACAAGCTCAAAGGGAAGGTATACAGTACGATTTCTGCATCCAGGCTAATTGGATACCTCAGGGAAACTCAGTTCAATAGGCTTGAGCATATTATGGAGCTGCAGTTTTACGAGCCCCAGCAGTACATGCTTATGGATATAAGTACAAGAACTAATCTTGAGATCCATGAGACGTTAAGGTCCAGAGAGAGGAAGGGAGCCTTGATCAGTATTCTTGATAAGACTCAGACTGCCATGGGTGGAAGACTTCTGAAGAAATGGCTTGAACAGCCACTTCTGGACAAGAATCAGATAAACGCCAGACTTGATATGGTAGAGTATTTCGTCGATAAACCGATGATTCTCGATGAGATCAGAGTGATTTTAAAGGAAGTATATGATATTGAAAGACTCAGCAGTAAAATTGCCACAGGGAATTGTAATGCAAGAGATATGGCATCGCTTAGACAGTCTATATCTCAGCTGCCACTTTTGAGAACTATTCTAGAGGGAACAGGTCTAGAGCATTTTCAAAGATTGCAGGCTGAGATGGACCCGCTTGAGGACCTATACAGTATATTATTTGAGACGCTTATAGAGAATCCTCCTCTAGCTGTAAAAGAGGGAGGATTTATAAAGCGGGGCTACAGCCAGGAACTGGACGAGCTTAGAGACAGCGGACAGAAGGGTAAGGAGTGGCTTGCTCAACTGGAGCAAAGAGAGAAGCAGAGAACTGGCATAAAGACATTGAAGGTCGGATACAACCGCGTAATGGGCTATTATATCGACGTAACCAAGACCAATATCTCTCTCGTTCCAGAGGACTACATCAGAAAGCAGACCTTGGCAAATTCCGAGAGATACTATACTGAAGAACTTAAAAAGCTTGAAGACAAGGTAGTTGGAGCAGAGGAACGAGCAGTACAGCTTGAGTATGACCTGTTCCAGGAGCTAAGAGAAGATATAAAAAAGCAGCTATCCAGACTTCAAAAGACAGGCAGGCTTCTGGCAGTGTTGGACTGTATTGGAGGTCTTGCCAATGTAGCTCTTACAAATGGCTTTTCAAGACCACGGTTAAACAGCAAGGGAACAATAAGCATTAAGGATGGCAGACATCCTGTGGTTGAAGCTTCAATTGAGCACCAGCTATTTGTACCTAACGACACAGAGATGGATAATCGTGACAATATGCTTCATATAATTACTGGACCTAATATGGCAGGTAAATCAACGTTTATGCGGCAAACTGCAATCATTGTTCTGCTGGCTCAAATAGGATCCTTTGTACCTGCAAGACAAGCAGACATTGGGATAGTCGATAGAATATTTACAAGGATCGGAGCATCTGACAACCTCTCTCAGGGTGAAAGTACCTTTATGGTAGAAATGACAGAGGTTTCTAATATACTAAGATATTCAACCTCAAATAGCCTTCTTATTCTGGATGAAGTTGGAAGGGGTACCAGCACCTATGATGGTTTAAGTATTGCCTGGGCGGTAATTGAGCATATAGCAGAACAAATCAAAGCAAAGACATTGTTTGCAACCCATTACCACGAGCTTACCCAACTCGAATCAAAGGAGAAGGGTATAGTAAATTATACTATCCTCGCAGAGGAAAGAGGTGAGGACGTCGTATTCCTCAGAAAGGTAGTAAGGGGCAGCACCAGCCAAAGCTTTGGCATACAGGTAGCGAGGCTCGCCGGCATAAAGAGGGAGATAATAAGCAGAGCCAATGAGATATTGACTATGATAGAGGGAAGTCACACATTCAATCTTCACAAACCCGTCATGAAGCCAAATCAAAAACAGCTGGATCTTATTGATTATAAAAAGGATTTCTTTATTGACAGGATAAAGAATGTTGCAGTCAATAACTTGACACCTATTGAAGCATTAAATCTACTCAACAGCCTAGTTGAGGATGCTGGGAATCTCAAGGAGTGAATCATATGACCAAGATCAAGGTTCTCGATAACCTAACAATTTCAAAGATTGCTGCTGGTGAGGTGATTGAAAGACCTGCTTCAATAGTAAAGGAGCTTGTAGAGAATTCCCTTGATGCTGGAGCGACCCAGATAATAGTTGAGACTCAGGATGCAGGGAAATCTCTGATAAGAGTCACCGACAACGGGGAGGGAATGGGCAGAGATGATCTTATGATCGCCTTTGAGAGACATACTACCTCCAAGCTTTCAACTGTTGAGGATCTTGAAAGTATATCAACCCTTGGCTTCAGGGGTGAAGCGCTTTCAAGTATAGCGGCGGTATCAAGGATGGAGGTATTGACAAGAACTGATTTTGCCAGCTCAGGTATGCAGGCGAGGGTTGAGAATGGTATAGTGATTGGGATATCAACTGCAGGTACTCCCGTTGGGACTACGATGATAGTAAGAGATCTGTTTGAAAATGTCCCGGTGAGAAGAAGATTTCTTAAGAGTAACAACGCTGAGGATGGACAAATTGGGGATGTAATGGTAAAGCTTGCAATAGGGAATCCCGATACATCGTTTAAGTATATCAAGGATTCAAAGGTTGTTTTCAGTACCTCTGGCAAGGGAGATGCAACAGGAGCTATATTTCAGCTTCTTGGGAGAGACGTTGCAAAGGGACTGGCTCCAATATCATTAAGCGCTGAAGGCTTGACCCTGAATGGATTTGTATCCCACAATAATCTATATCGAGGTAATCGAAACCATCAGTATCTTTTTGTAAATGGAAGATAAGTAGTAGATTACAGACTCTCAAGGATCATTGAACAGCAATACAGCTCTATGATACCTATTAACAGGTATCCACTTTACGTTCTTTACCTACAAATGGACCCTTCAGAGCTGGACGTAAATATCCACCCCACGAAGCAGGAGATCCGTTTTTCCTCAGACAGCAGGATATATGATGTAATAGAGACTGGTTTGAAGAGCAGCTTTAGGGAGCTGTTAAAAATACCAGAGGTAAAACAAGAACAACACAGAGAGAAGGATAAGGAGCTGCCTAAGCTTTGGGAACTGGGAAATTCAGTAGCTAAAGCCGTTAATGACAGTGGTATTGATGATCGCGCTTTGGTCGTCAAGGACTTTACAGCTGTTGAATATGAAGAAGCGATCACCCCCGGAGCTGATAAGAATGCAAATATAAGAGCAAGTAAAGAGCCTGAGGCATTGGAAGTAATTGATATTAAAAGCATCGAGCCAATAGGTGTAGTGTTTGATACCTATATTATTGCTGAGAACAGGCAGGATCAGTCGATGTGGATAATCGACCAGCATGCAGCACACGAAAGGATCCTGTATGAAAAATTCAGGGATGACTTTGAAGGTGAGTCAATAGCTATGCAGCAGATGCTTACTCCTGTAGTAATAGAGCTTACTCCGGGCGATTACAGAAAAGCCCTGGACAATTTGGAAAGCTTCAATCTTATTGGCTTTGAGTCAGAGCCATTTGGGGACAGAAGTATAGTTTTACGAGGAGTCCCTTTGATCTTTGGAAGCCCAAATGGGAAGAGACTTTTTTTAGATATTTTGGATGATTTGGATTATGGTGTAGCTGGTGCATATGAATCAAGATTGGACAAGATCATGAAGTTAGCCTGCACAAATGCAGTAAAAGCTGGTGATAGACTGGACAACAGGGAGATAAACTCCCTACTTAAGCAGCTTAAGGACTGCCAGAATCCTCTGACCTGTCCTCATGGAAGACCAACTATTGTGAAGATGACCAAACGAGAGCTTGAAAAGAAATTCCTAAGGGTAATGTAGGTGAAATTTATGAAGGAAAAGCTGGTTATTCTGACTGGCCCGACAGCAGTAGGGAAAACCTCTGCTTCAATAGCAATAGCAAAAGCGCTTGATGGTGAGATAGTGTCTGCTGATTCGATGCAGATATACAAGTACATGGATATTGGGACTGCTAAGGCAACCTTAGAGGAGATGGAGGGTATACCTCATCATCTAACGGATTTTTTAGAGCCTGACAGTGACTTTTCTGCAGCTATATATAGTGAGATGGCCAAGAGTATAATATCCGATATAAACAGCAGAGGTAAGCTTCCTATTGTAGTTGGCGGTACAGGACTTTATATCAATTCACTGGTGTATGACCTTGAATTTGGCAAGATCGACCCTCAGCCTGATTACAGAGCTGAGCTTGAGGATATCGTCAGGGAGCATGGTGGAGAGCAGCTACTATTAATGCTGAGTGAAGTGGATCCTGTATCTGCTTCAAAGCTTGGGTCGAGGGATATAAAGAGAATAATGAGAGCCCTGGATGTTTTTAAGGTTACGGGCGAGCCACTTAGTAATCAGGGAGGAAGCTTCAGAAAGGAGACGGAAAGCTACGACCTTTCGATGTACTGCCTCAACATGGACAGGAAAAAGCTTTATGATCGGATAGATTTGAGAGTG
>DAIPJA010000165.1:0-4526 GCA_036770525.1 Gudongella sp.
GTTCTCCTCTATTGTACCCTTTGCATGAGTCCCTTTTCTTTTAAAACCACTGCTGTATATGGTATGTGTATGATAGTCACCCTTAAGACGGATCATCAGTCTTCACCTGCCAGCTTGATCTCCATTTCCAGTTCAACCTCAAATTTGTCCCTTACTGTTTTTCTTACCACTTCTATAAGCTCCAAAACCTCTTTGCAGGTTGATTTTCCTCTGTTTACTACGAAACCGCAATGTTTTTCTGAAACCTGAGCATCCCCGTGTCTTAAGCCTCTAAGCCCTGAATCTTCAATCAGCTTACCTGCGAAGTACCCCTCCGGCCTCTTAAATGTGCTGCCAGCACTTGGGATTTCAAGCGGCTGCTTTGATGTCCTTTGGTCGGTAAGTTCTTTCATTTTTTCATCTATTTTTGTATAATCGCCTTTTTCAAGCTTCATGGCTACATCCAGAACAATGAGATCATCCCTTTTGACTCTGCTGTTTCTATAGGCAAATTCCATCTCATGCCCACTAAGCTGGAGCTTTATTCCGTTCTTATCTATTGCTCTTACAAGAGTGACCACATCCTTCATCTCTCCTCCGTAAGCACCTGCGTTCATAGAGATTGCCCCACCTATAGTACCAGGTATACCGCTTGCGAACTCAAGGCCCTCCAGAGATTCTCTAAGAGCTGCTTTACTTACTGCAGTCAACAGCGCACCTGCCTGAGCATGAATAGTATCGCCATCGATCCGGACATGATCAAATCCGTCATTAATCTTAAGTACTACTCCCCTTATTCCTCCGTCTTTAACCAACAGGTTTGAGCCATTTCCCATAATGAATACAGGTACATTTTTCTCCCTGGACAATCTAAGTGCTTTTTCCAACTCATCCTCAGATGTGATCCTTATTAGGACATCTGCTGGTCCACCTATCTTAAAGGATGTATGGGCTGACATTGGCTCATCAAATCTAATGTCCACAAAGTCTTGTTCATCGAATACTTTCATATATTTATTCATTTTGTATTATCACCCTTTGTTAAATATTGCATTCTACTCTATATTATACCACATAGAAGGGTCTTTAACTAAAAAAAGCTGTCACCCGAAGGTGACAGCTCAGTGTAATTAGTCTCTTGCCATTCTCTTGTAAACGTCGTATCTTGCTTTTGCAGCAACCTCTGCTGCCTTGTAGAGCATCTCAGCTTCCTCTGGGAAGGAAAGCTTAAGTGAAGTATATCTGACCTCTGAATCAAGGAAGTCAGTAACCGGTCTTGTTGGCTCCTTGGAGTCAAGCACGAACGGATTCTTGCCTTCATCAGATAGTCTTGGATCGAATCTGTATAGATGCCAGTATCCTGTGTCAACTGCAAGCTTTTCTTGCTTGATAGTTGTTCCCATACCTGATTTGATTCCATGGTTGATACATGGTGCATATGCAATAACAAGTGATGGACCGTCATAACTCTCTGCTTCCTTAAGAGCCTTGAGAGTTTGGTTCATGTTAGCTCCCATTGCAATCTGAGCTACGTATACGTAACCATAGGTGGCAGCTATCATTCCAAGGTCTTTCTTTCTTATTTTCTTACCTGAAGCTGCAAACTTAGCTACAGCTGCAGTTGGAGTTGCCTTGGATGACTGTCCTCCTGTATTTGAGTAAACCTCAGTGTCGAATACAAGAACATTGATGTCCTCACCAGATGCCAATACGTGATCAAGTCCGCCGAAGCCGATGTCATATGCCCATCCGTCTCCACCAAATATCCACATTGATCTCTTGATCAGGTAATCCTTAAGCTCAGTTATAAGTTTGATTGCTGCATCTGCTTTTTCATTTCCGAACTTAACGTCAAGTCTTGGCAGTATCATTCCGGCAGCTGCTTTGGAGGCATTTGCATCATTCATTCCTGCAAGCCATGCATTGAAATGCTCGTTAAGCTCTGAATCTACTCCTGCCGCCAGGAATTCTTCCATGGCTAGCTTGATTTTTTCTCTGATCTTCTTGACAGCTACTGCCATACCGTATCCAAATTCAGCATTGTCTTCGAACAGTGAGTTAGCCCATGATGGTCCTCTTCCGTCCTGTCCAGCACAGTATGGAGTCGCAGGAGCACTTGCTCCCCAAATCGATGAACATCCAGTTGCATTGGCGATCATCATTCTGTCTCCAAATAGCTGAGTTACAAGCTTAGCATATGGAGTTTCTCCACAGCCTGCACAAGCTCCTGAGAACTGAAGGAGTGGTTGCTGGAATTGAGTGTTTTTCAATATATTGGTTTCAAATCTGTCGCCTTTGTTCTTTACAGTCATTGCAAATTCCCAATTCTTGGAGTGTACTTCGTACTCTTCCTCGAATGGAGTCATTACAAGAGCTTTCTCTTTTGCAGGACATACATCGGCGCAGTTTCCGCAGCCTGTACAATCCAATGGAGAAACCTGGATCCTGTACTCAAGTCCATCAAAGCCTTTGCCTGTTGGAGCGAGAGTCTCGAAGGTTTCAGGTGCTTTAGCCTTTTCATCTGCATCGACAAGTATAGGTCTTATTACTGCATGTGGACAAACATATGAACATTGGTTACATTGAATACAATTTTCCTTGATCCAATGTGGTACGTCTACAGCTATGGCTCTCTTCTCGAATTCAGAGGTGCCATGCGGGAAGGTACCGTCTTCTCTTCCAACAAATGTGCTTACTGGAAGGTCGTCTCCCTCTTGTCTGTTCATAGGCTCTACTACATTCTTTATAAAGTCGGGAACTTCCTTAACTTCAACCTTTGCATCCACAGCATCCTTCCAGGAAGCTGGAACTTCTATCTTGACCAGGGCGTCGATACCCTTGTCTATTGCTGCATAGTTCATGTTGACGATCTTCTCGCCCTTCTTGCCGTAATCATGTATAACTGACTTCTTAAGGTGCTCTACGGCAGCTTCCAATTGAAGCACCTTGGAAAGCTTGAAGAATGCGGATTGCATGATCATGTTGGTTCTGCCGCCAAGGCCGATCTCGACAGCAATCTTTGTAGCATTTATTGTATAGAAATTGATCTCGTTCTCAGCAATGTATCTCTTCATTGAAGCAGGAAGGTTCTCCTCCAGCTCCTTCTCGTCCCATAGACAGTTCAGAAGGAATGTTCCACCCTTCTTAAGTCCCTTCAGCAGGTCGTAGCTTTGTACATAAGACTGCTTGGAGCAGGAAATGAAGTCAGCGCTTGAAATCAGATAAGTCGATTTTATCTGGCTGTTTCCAAATCTCAAGTGGGAAATGGTAACTCCTCCCGATTTCTTTGAGTCGTATGCGAAGTACCCTTGTGCATACATATCCGTGTCGTCACCGATGATCTTGATGGCGCTCTTATTAGCTCCAACAGTCCCGTCAGATCCGAATCCCCAGAATTTGCACTGGATCGTTCCTTCTGGTTCAGTTTCGATTATCTCATCAACTGGAAGCGAAAGGTTAGTTACATCGTCTACAATACCTACTGTGAACCCGTCCTTTGGAGTTTCAGCTTTAAGATTCTTAAATACTGCAAGAACCTGTGAAGGAGTTGTATCCTTTGAGCCAAGACCGTATCTTCCGCCAACTATGATAGGCTGATCCTTCTTTGTATAATACAGGTTTTTGACATCCAGATAAAGCGGCTCGCCAAGAGCTCCCTTTTCCTTAGTCCTGTCAAGTACAACTATTCTCTTTACGGATGCAGGCATTACGTCGAAGAAATACTTCTCTGAGAATGGTCTGTAAAGGTGTACCTTCATCAAGCCAACCTTCTCACCCTTAGCCATCAGGTAGTCAACTACCTCTTCAGCTGCCTCTGTTACAGAGCCCATTGCTACCATTACATACTCTGCTTCAGGATGTCCGTAGTAATTGAACGGCTTGTAATCTCTTCCGGTTATCTTGTTGATTTCCTTCATGTAGTCATTTACCAGATCCGGCACTGCAAGGTAGTATGGATTTGAAGCCTCTGCAGCCTGGAAGTAGATGTCAGGATTTTGTGCAGTTCCTCTTGTTACAGGATTAGCTGGGTTCAAAGCTCTGTTTCTGAATTCTTTAAGTGCTTCCCAATCGAGAAGCTTAGCAAGGTCATCATACTCCATAACCTCAACCTTTTGTACCTCGTGGCTTGTTCTGAATCCATCGAAGAAATGAAGGAAAGGAACTCTTCCCTTAATTGCGCAAAGGTGTGCTACTCCTGCAAGATCCATAACTTCCTGAACTGAGCCTGATGCCAGTAATGCAAAGCCTGTTTGTCTTGTAGCCATTACGTCCTGATGATCTCCAAAGATGCTAAGTGCATGTGAAGCCAATGCTCTGGCTGACACATGGAATACTGCCGGTAGAAGTTCTCCAGCCATTTTGTACATGTTGGGAATCATCAATAAGAGTCCCTGAGATGCTGTGTATGTAGTGGTCAACGCTCCCGCCTGCAGTGAGCCGTGAACTGCTCCCGCTGCTCCAGCCTCTGACTGCATCTCCGTTACCAATACCTTTTGTCCAAAAATATTAGTCTTGCCATGTGCAGACCATTCGTCTACTGATTCGGC
>DAIPJA010000166.1:0-4502 GCA_036770525.1 Gudongella sp.
CTTCCTCTTTGGCCTCTTTGATCTCAATAAGCTCAGCAGGCATTTCCTCCTCAGTTCTTCTGTAAAGGACATAAACCTCCTTGGCTCCCAGCCTGACTGCAGTTCTGCATGCATCCATAGCTGTATTTCCGCCACCAACTACAGCGACTCTTTCACCTATCATCATATTCTCATTGATGGTTGCTTTTCTTAGGAAGTCGATACCGCCGATAACTCCAGGAAGATCCTCGCCCTTTACTCTCAGGCTGGTGCTTTTCCAGGCCCCTATGGATATATAGCATGCATCAAAGTTGTTTCTTATGTAGGAAAGATCCAGCTGCTCTCCAACTTTGACATTATTGACGAATCTTACATTCATTTTCCTTATTATATCGATTTCCTGATCGATAACGTGTCCTGGAAGCCTGTATTCGGGAATTCCATATCTAAGCATCCCGCCCATCTCAGGCATCTGTTCATAAATTGTTGCCTCATGACCTGCAACTCTCAGGAAGTATGCCGCTGAAAGTCCTCCTGGACCACCACCTATTATTGCTACCTTTTTCCCCGTCGGTTCGCCAAGCTCCGGCATAAAAACATCGTCACTTGCGAGATCAATATCAGCAAGGAAGGACTTAAGATATGCAATCGATATCGGTTCTTCCACAAGCTGTCTTCTGCAGGCAGTCTCGCATGGATGTGGACATACCCTTCCTATACATGCTGGAAGAGGCAGCTGCTCCTTTATTAGCTTTAAGCCTTCTCTGTATTCCATGTTTGCAGCAAGCCCTACATATCCCTGACAGTCAGTATAGCCCGGACATGCAAGCACACATGGTGGTCTGCAGTCTCCTACGTGATCTGACAAAAGCAGCTCCAGCGCTGTTTTCCTTGAGCTCTTAACTCTATCTGTGTTTGTATTTATTATCATTCCATCAGATGCAACAGTTGCACAGGACCTTAACAGCTTAGGAATACCCTCAACCTCTACGACGCACAGTCCGCAGGAACCGTATATCTCTACCCTTTCATCGAAGCACATGGTAGGGATTTCAATTTTATTTGCTCTGGCAATATCAAGAATCGTCTGACCCGCATTGCCCTTAACTTCTTTTCCATTGATATTCAAATTTATAACGGACATATTCACCCCCACCTTTCTAGCTTATTTCTATAGCATCAAATTTACAAACCTCATAGCATTTACCGCACTTGATACATATGTCCTGATCTATTTTATGGATCAGTTTAGGCTCACCTGTTATAGCGCTGACCGGGCAGTTTCTCTTACACATTCCACAGCCTATGCAGTTGTCAAGAATGTCATATCTGATAAGAGCCTTACAGGACTTGGATGGACATTTCTTGTCATGTATATGAGCTTCATACTCATCCCTGAAATACCTGATCGTACTAAGAACAGGGTTTGGAGCCGTCTGCCCCAGGCCACACAGTGAACCATCCTTGACCTCGACTGCCAGGCTCTCCAGCAGCTCGATATCTCCAGGTCTTCCCTTGCCGTCAACTATTCTTTCAAGTATCTCAAGCATCCTCTTGGTTCCAAGTCTGCAGTGTATGCACTTGCCGCAGGATTCCTTACGTGTAAAATCCAGGAAGAATCTTGCCATAGAAACCATACAGGTTGAATCATCCATTACTACCATTCCGCCAGAGCCCATTATTGCTCCGACCTTTCCAAGTGATTCATAATCAACGGTAGTATCTTCAAGATGTGCAGGAATACATCCGCCCGAAGGTCCCCCCATTTGAACCGCTTTGAACTTCTTGTCGTTTAGTATGCCGCCCCCAATACCGTATATGATTTCCTTGATCGGCATTCCCATTGGAACCTCCACAAGGCCACCTTTCTTTATCTTTCCGGTAAGAGCAAAAACCTTGGTTCCCTTTGATCTGTCAGTACCGTAAGCAGCAAAGGCTGCTCCACCTTTCCTGATTATCCATGGAACGTTGGCAAAAGTCTCGACGTTATTAATGTTTGTAGGTTGTCCCCAATAGCCTTTTTGCGCAGGGAACGGAGGCTTAAGTCTTGGCATTCCTCTTTCGCCCTCAAGTGATGCTATCAAGGCAGTCTCCTCGCCACATACGAATGCTCCTGCTCCAGCCTTTATTCTAATATCAAAATTAAAATTCGAGCCAAAAATCTTTTTACCAAGATAGCCTGCTTCTCTGGCCTGTCGTATGGCAATTTCCAACCTCTTGATCGCAAGGGGATACTCTGCTCTTACATAGATAACGCCTTCCTCTGCACCTATAGCATAAGCACCTATAGCCATACCCTCCAAAAGTCTGTGTGGATCCCCTTCGAGTATGGACCTGTCCATGAATGCACCTGGATCTCCCTCATCCGCATTACAGACCATGAACTTTGGCGTCGATTTTTCTCTATAAGCTGCATTCCATTTGAACCAGGTCGGGAACCCCGCACCACCTCTTCCACGCAAGCCTGATTCCTTCATTTCTTCAATCACTTGCTCCTGTGTCATTTCAGTAAGACACTTCTTAAGGGCTTCATAGCCCTCTCTTTCTATGTACTCTTCCAGTCTTTCCGGATTTATGATCCCGCAATTTTCTATCGCTATTCTTACTTGCTTCCCAAGTGCCTCCTCGTCGACAGCAGATATCTTGTGTGAAGCTTCCTCCTCCTTAGCCAAGGCTTTATGAACAAGACCAAGGACATCATCACCGGATACCTTTACGTATCTTTCTAAATTATTATTCTCATCATATATGTCCACTATTGGCTCGAGGTGGCACATCCCAACACAGCCAGTAATCTCAAGATCGATATCGAGCCTGTTGTTTTTGATCTCACCATCCAGGACATCGTATACTTTTCTTGCTCCAGCTGCTATCCCGCAGCTGCCAAGACCGACGACAACCTTCATTTAATTCCCCTCCCTTTGAGCCAAGGTAGCTTTTCTCAGGCTCCTAAGAATATCCTTTGTCTTCTGAGGTGTCAAGCTTCCATAGGTTTCTCCGTTTATCATCATTACAGGAGAAAGACTGCAGCAACCAAGACAAGCTACATTGTTAAGTGTAAAAACGTTATCATCTGTAGTTTCGCCGTTCTTGATCCCAAGTTCTTCATTTATAGCTTCCTCTATGTTGTCTGCACCGTTTACATGGCAAGCCGTACCTTTACAAAGCATTATCAGGTTCTCTCCCACCGGATTCAGCCTGAACTGGGTGTAAAAGGTAGCTACTCCATAGACTTGAGAGCTGTATATACCAGTCTCTCTTGATATGTACTCCAGTACTGACATCGGGAGGTAACCATAGGTTTCCTGTGCATATTGAAGAATAGTTATAAGACTTCCCTTTACCTCCTTGTACTTGGCTATGACTGAATCCATTTTAGAAAGGTCAACGGCCTCATCCAGGAAGTGGGATTTTAGTTCCTTTGCTCCACAGCAGCCCACAATATCAACTCCTTTGCTCTTAGATATAGTTCAACAAATCTATTATATAATAAAGAATCTGAATAAACAATCTAAAGAGTCGTTATATAGATAACATTCAATTTCCATTATTATACATTTCATCCATGCCTTAAATTGAGCCTATCCCAAGTTTTTTCGTAGGAAATTGAATGTTCATTTTGCAGGATTTCTAATAAAAAAATTCATCCGGCAAAGCCGGATGATCATCATATGCCTGATATGGAGATTTTTCTCACCAACACACTTGGGGACCCAAAATGTCCATTACCCGGGAGTATAAACTTTAGGTCAGAGCCTATGGCTTCAACGTTTAACAGCAGATCATAGAAATTCCCGGAGATCGTTATTCCATTAACAGGATCCTCTCTTTTTCCATTCTTGATCAAATAGCCTTGAGCTTGTACAGAAAAATCTCCTGAAACTGTATCAAGACCAGAGTGAATACCTGCAACCATCGTTATCAGAATACCCCCATCAGCTCTCTCCAGCAGTTCTTCCAGTTCATGTTCGCCAGCTTCCATGTAGAAATTTGTCGGGCTTACACCAATTGCCGACTTATATGATGTTCTGAATCCATTCCCTGTTGATTCAGTCATATCCTTATGAGCAGTTCGGATATTGTACAGAAATGTCCTTAGAACTCCACTCTCCACAATCAGTTTCCTGTATGTGGGAATTCCCTCGTCATCAAAGCTGGAGCCAGAAAAGCCATCCTTATGAAAAGGATCGTCGACAAGTGTTACTCCGGACGAGGCAATTTTCATTTCCAGCTTGCCCTTTAGGCCTGATAATCCCTTCTGAATATTATCGGCTGAAAATATAGGAGAAAAGGCTTCGAGCATCTCTGCAAAAACATTATACCTTATGACTGCAGGGTACATCCCGCTTGCAACAGGAGATGCTCCCAGCATTGAAAGTGATTCCTCTGCCGCTTCCTTGGCCATTTTATCGATATCCATCTCCTGAGGGTTCCTGAAAAGTCTGTAGCTGGATCCGGTCTTTGTATCAGTGTCATCCCTTGAAACTACTGACACATATGCAAAGCCTCCCTCATCAGCATGC
>DAIPJA010000003.1:0-26349 GCA_036770525.1 Gudongella sp.
GAGACCTTCTGTGTATCCTGCCAACTGAGGATGACGTAAGGAATGCAGATCCTGATATGGAAAAGGTTAAAAAGCTTGAAGGGCTTCTCCTGCATATTTCAGCGAAGGGAAATGAGTACGACAGCGTATCAAGATCCTTTGCACCTAAGCTGAATGTCCCTGAGGATCCTGTGTGCGGTTCAGGTCACTGCCACATAGTGCCATTTTGGGCTGTAAATGATGGAAAGGACAAGATAGTTGCCTATCAAGCCTCTCAGAGGGGAGGAGTCCTATACTGTGAATATTTGGGTGAGAGAATAAAAATGAGCGGAAAGGCTGCTTTGTTTTCAGAGGCTGAGATATATTTTTAAGTAAATATTTGGTTATAAGATCAGACAGGGATAATGCATCCTTGTCTTTTCTTGTATCGGGACATTAAGCAAAATTCATTGCATAGTCCTCTATCAATCTCATTTGTGCTATACTTTATTCAAGAATACATTTTGAGGAGAGATAGTTTAGATGAAAAATCAGGTACTTTTGATCAATGATCTGCCAGGTTATGGGAAAGTGGCTCTTTCGGCAATGTTTCCCGTATTATCCCATATGGGATTCAACCTTTATAACCTTCCTACTGCACTGGTATCAAATACCTTGGATTATGGCAAGTTTGAGATCCTTGACACTACTGAATACATGAAAAACAGCATCAAAGTATGGGAGCAGCTGGGCTTTGGATTCGATGCAATATCCACAGGCTTCATAGTTTCGGGTGAGCAGGTCAAGCTTGTTGCTGAGTATTGCAAAGCTCAATCAGAGATTGGAACTAAGATCTTCGTAGACCCAATAATGGGTGACGATGGGAAATTGTATAACGGTATAACTGAGGCAACTGTGGGCCATATGAGGGAACTTTGCTCCATTGCAGACTACGTCTTACCAAATTACACAGAGGCATGCTTTTTAACTGGTATAGCTTCAAAGGAAAAGGTAACAGTCGAGGAAGGCTTTAAGATTGTAGACAAATTGAGAGAAATGGGTTCGGATTCTGTTGTGATAACAAGTGTATATCTTGAGGATGGAGCGGCAGTTGTTGGATACGATATGTCCTTGGGAGATTATTTCAATATCCCATTTGAATATATTCCAGTGAGATTTCCAGGGACAGGAGATATATTTTCAGCTGTATTGATGGGTAAGGTCCTTTCAGGCTGGAACCTTAAGGACAGCGTTCAAAAGGCAATGGATATAGTTAGCGGTTTGATCAGACTTAACAAAGATAACGTAGATAAATTCAAGGGTATCCCAATAGAGGCATCGATCAGCAGTTTTGATATTTAGATCTTATCCTGGAGGTGATTGTGGTGAGGCGTAAAGACAGGGAAATGAGCAGTGATTTCGGGATTGAGATGATTGACAGAGCTCAATATGGAGTACTTTCCATGGTGGATGAAAAAGGAGAGCCCTACAGTATCCCCCTTTCCATTGTAAGAAAGGATGATACTCTATATTTCCATTCTGCAAAGGAAGGAAGAAAAGTGGAGCTGTTCGAGAGAGAACCGAAGGTAAGTGTTGTATTTGTAGGTAATGTCAAGGTACCTGAGCTCTATACCAATGAAGAGCTGGAGATGATATCTGAGGACAAAGGAGCGGCTGCAGCACTTGCAAGCACTGTATTTACAACAGAATTCGAGTCGGCAGTGGTATCAGGCACCGTAAGAAAAGTAGAGGACAGGGTAGAAAAAATTGAAGCTTTAAGACTTATCTGTGAGAAGTATACCCCTAGTAAGTTAAAATTCATCCACATCGCTATCGAAGGGGGACTTGAACGAACTAACATCTATTCAATCAAAATTGAGGAAATCACAGCCAAGAGAAAGAAGTTTGACGACAAGGGCGAAGAGATGAAGTGGGGAAGGATGGAATAGTATCGACATACCCCAGGAGGTGGAAAGTGATTGGAATTGATCATCAAAGGTGCCAGGGAGGGAAATCTCAAGGGTATCTCTCTCAATCTTCCCAAGAACAAGCTGATAGTGCTTACTGGTCTCTCGGGATCGGGCAAATCAACCTTAGCGGTGGATGTCATATTTCAGGAGTGCCAAAGGCAGTATCTTGAGGCTATAGGTCTCCAGGGAATCAGAAAGCCTGAGGTGGATGAAATGAGAAACCTTTCACCTGCAGTGCTTATAAGCCAGGGAGAGTACGGAAAGAATCCAAGATCCTCCGTTGGTACTGTAACAGATATTTATACGGATCTCAGGATGATATTCGAGAAGCTTCATGAGAGGGAATGCCCAAATTGTCATTCAAAAATATACTCTCATTTATGCAAGGAGGAGCTTAAACGGGAAGGAAGCGATTACAAGGTCTTTATGTTTTGCTCACATTGCGGGCATAAAATGGATAAGCTTACAAGGACTGACTTTTCCTTCAATACAAGGGAAGGCGCTTGCGAAAAATGCCATGGCCTGGGTGAGGTTATTGAAATAAGCGAAGCTTCCGTTATAGATAAAGCTCTTACACTTGAGGAGGGAGCAGTCAAATACTGGGACCATGCCTATAAGGAGTATCAGGTAGGCAATGTGTATAAGGCGATGAAGCATTATGGAGTTCCACTTAAAAAGGAAACCAGGGTGGTGGACTATACTGAGGGACAGCTCTCCATACTCCTATACGGTGCTGAAAGTGATGAGGTCAAGGGATTATTTCCAGAAATCAAGCCTCCTGTAAAGGTTACGGATGGAAAATTTGAGGGTGTTTTCGCTACCTTATGGAGAAGACTCTCCGATAAGGGCGGGTTGGTTAAGCAGATTGAAGGATTCTTCCATTCAGAGACCTGTCCGGTATGCAATGGTGAAAGATTGAATGAGATTTCGAGATCGGTCACGGTTCAAGGAAGGAGACTTCCTGAAATTGCAAGTTTGTCCCTTGAAGAGCTTGGACAATGGATCTTTGAACTTGAAGAAGCAGCCTCTGAAAGAGAAAGAGCTTTAGTTGGTCCATATTTGTTGGATCTCAACACTAAAATAAACAGGATAAATAACGTTGGATTAGGCTATCTTTCACCTGACAGACAGACGATGACCCTTTCAGGAGGAGAGGGCCAAAGGATCAAGCTTGCAGCTATACTGGATTCAACTTTGACCGGTGTGGTATATGTAATGGATGAGCCGACCATAGGCCTGCATCCAAGGGACACTGAAGGTCTGATCAGGATACTTAAGGACATGCGAGATCTTGGGAATACTGTAATAGTCATAGAGCACGATCCTGATGTAATGAAGGAGGCTGACTTTATTGCAGACCTTGGACCAGGCTCGGGGAAGCATGGTGGAGAAGTAATAGGCACAGGAACTCTAAGGGAGATCATGGAAAACCCTAAATCAGTTACCGGGGGCTGGCTAAGAAGTCCCAGAAAAATCAAAACATCCTTCAGGGTCGGTACAGGGGAGCGGATTTTGGTTAGAGAAGCAAATCTCCACAACCTCAAAGGTCTGAATGTAAGCTTTCCAGTGGGCTGTTTGACAAGTGTTACCGGTGTATCGGGCTCAGGTAAATCAACACTTGTTTTTGATATACTCGCAAAAGGAAACAAAAACGAAAAGTATGGTGAGGTAGTCGGAACTGAGTTCTTCGACAATATAATCACCGTTGAACAGTCGCCTCTTTCACGAATGAGACGATCAAATGCAGCAACCTACACAGGGCTTTATACAGAGATAAGAAAGCTTTTTGGAGATCTTCCCGATGCAAGGAAACAAGGTCTCGAAGCAAAACATTTCTCCTTCAATACTGGTTCAGGACGATGCGAAACCTGTGAGGGCTTGGGATTCGTTACCAGCAATATGCTGTTTTTCCAAGATATCGAGGTCGTTTGCCCTGATTGCGGGGGCAAGAGATTTAAGGATGAGGTGCTTAATGTAAAATATACTGGCTATAATATAAACGATGTGCTGGATATGTCCGTAGAAGAAGCCTTAGATCTTCTTAAGTACAACAAGAAAGCTGTCGCAATCCTGGAGCTTCTTTGTGAAGCGGGTCTAGGTTACCTCCAGCTGGGGCAGTCAATAACCACTTTATCAGGGGGAGAAGGCCAAAGACTAAAGCTATCAAAGGATCTTATGGAAAATAGGGGTAAAAAGAATCTTTACCTGATTGACGAGCCCACAACTGGTTTGCATCCCATAGATGTAGAAAATTTTTTGAAGCTTCTGGATAAGCTGGTAGACTCAGGCAATACTGTCATAGTAGTTGAGCACAACCAGCAGGTGATCGCTAATTCGGATTGGATCGTCGATCTTGGTCCTGAAGGCGGTGTCAAAGGTGGACAGCTTGTAGCAGAGGGGACTCCTTTGGAAATAATCAGTAATGAGGCATCAATAACCGGAAAATATCTTGGAACCTATGATTAGGAGGAGATTTCGTGATTAGAGACTTGATCATTAAAAACAGAACATACAGAAGATTTTACCAGAATGTTGAGATCACCGAGAAGGAGCTGTTGGAGTTTATAGACCTTGCCAGACTTTCATCTACTGGCGCCAATATGCAGCAGCTGAAGTACATCATATCAAATACTGCAGATAAAAATGAAATGATATTTCAGGAGTTGAAGTGGGCAGCCTATCTCAAGGATTGGGACGGTCCTGTTGAAGGAGAGAGGCCTTCAGCATATATTGTTATGGTTGCCGATAAGGAAATCAGCTCCAACATATTCTGGAATCATGGTATCGCTTGTCAGAGCATTCTTCTTGGGGCCGTCGAAAAGGGTTATGGAGGTTGTATGTTTGGAGGCTTTAATAAAGAAAATCTTAAGAATAAGCTGAATGTCTCCGATCGATATGAAATACTACTTGTAATAGCGCTGGGTAAACCCAAGGAAAAGGTAGTTTTGGAGGATATCGGACCGGATGGAGATGTAAAGTATTGGAGAGATGAGAACGGAGTGCATCACGTTCCAAAGAGAAGTCTTGAGGAGCTGATCCTAAAGCTGTAAATAATATTTATAATGGAGGTATTTGCATGTCAAAGGGTATTGATCTAGTTGCAGGTGAGAGGTGGTTTCCAAAAGAAACGGGTTTTGAAGAAGACATGCCTTTATTCTGGGGGGACTGGGGAGTTGCTTCAGAGGTAGCAGATCTTAAGTCTGTAATCTTAAGGAGGCCTGGAAGAGAGGTAGAGGAATTCGACCCAGAGAAGGTAAGATTTACCAGCGAGCCTCTTGACGTGGAGCTTATGAGGAAACAGCACGATAAGCTTGCCGATATTTACCGGGAGAATGGGGTCAAGGTATACTATGTTGAGAATCAGCGCGATGACAGACCCAATGCTGTATTTTGCAGAGACCTTATGTTTATGACTCCAGAAGGTGCTATTGTTGGTAGACCTGGTATGGAGATGCGCAGAGGTGAGGAAAGGTATCTTGCGGAAGCTCTTGCTAAGATTGGAGTTCCTATCGTTAAGACTATTTCAGGGGATGGCTTCTTTGAAGGTGCAAATGCAATGTGGGTAGATAGAAAAACAGTCGTTCTTTCGACCAGCAGCCGCTGCAACAGATCAGGCTATGAGCAGGTTGAGACTGAGCTTAAGCGAATGGGCGTAACAGATATTATCCCAATGCAGATACCCTACAGCAACATCCATATCGATGGGATCATGAACATGGCTGCCGAGGACATTGTGATGCTCTATGCACCGCAAGCTTCCTATGATGTTGTAGATGCACTTAAGAGAAAGGGAATAAAAGTCCTTGAAGCTCCGTCAGAGCATGAGGTTAGGCAGAAATTTGGTATAAATTTTGTGGCATTGAAGCCGGGTTTGGTAGTTCAAGCTGAAGGTGCCCCCCAATGCAGAGAGCTTCTTGAAAAGAACGGAGTTAAGGTTATTCCTGTTGATTTTACTGAGATAGTTAAGGGCAGAGGTGCTATCCACTGTGTAACAGGATTCCTAAAAAGAGGATAAAAAATGGGCGTTTATTCGCCCATTTTTTTCATGAAGTCCCTTTTTAAGCAGCCCATAATTACTGTGTCCGTATATTTCCCGTTGGTGTAGTAATCCTCTCTAAGTCGGCCTTCCTCAACAAAGCCGCATTTTTCATAGCATCTGATGCCTCTTTTGTTGTAATCCCTTACAGTCAGATCCACCTTGTTAAGGTTAAGCTGGTTAAATGCAAAATCGAGGATAAGCTTGATCGCCTCGGTTCCAATACCCTTTCCATGGAGTTCCTTCCTGCCGATCACTATTCCAAGTGTCGCCTTTCTGCTTACCCAGTCTACCTTGATAAGGTCGATCTGACCTATATACTCCAGAGTGTCCTTGCCTGCAATAACAAAACCTCTGGCTTCGGATTTTTGCTCGATCATCATTCTCAGGTAGTTTTCTGACTGATGCATGGTGTGAGGGTATAGAAATATTCCGCTTAAAAACTGTGTTACCTCACTATCGTTTACCCAGCCTCTGATCCCGTCAAGATCTTCCCACCTGTATTCCCTAAGTACGATACTCTCTCCAAATAGTCTTGGCATCTAATATCTGCCCTCCCTCTGAAGCTTTTCATTCAATAGGACCATATGTATGTGGTCCTCCCATTTCCCGTTGATCTTCAGATATTTGATTGCAAGTCCTTCGTTATGGAAGCCTAGTTTCTCAGCCACCCTAAGAGACCTTAGATTTCGCGGCATTATATTCGCCTCGATCCTGTGCAGACCAAACTGGTCAAACATTATCTCGATGCCCTTTCTCGCTGCCTCAGTGATATAACCTTTGTTTATCTCATCCTTATCTATCTTGTAGCCCATAAAGCAGGATCTGAAGCAACCCATAACTATGTTGTCAAAGCCAAGCGAGCCAATTGCTGTCTCAGGGTCCTCCTTTTTGAATATCCAAAGTCTTAAGGAACCACCATGCTCCATAATAATCTGTTCCTTCTGTATTAAAAGCTTTTGATAATCCAATGTGAAGTAATCCTCAGTTCTCTCCGTTTCCCATTCCTTCAGGAACTCCTTGTTCCTCAGATAAAATTGAAGGACCTTGCCGGCATCCTCCTCATCAAGTGTCCTAAGGATAAGCCTATTTGTCTCATACTGTCTATTCAAAGTCTCACCCCCCTGTCGCCAAAGAAATTGAAAATGCTCCATGGCTCCTCATAAGGAGGAATTGAGTTTAGTTCTATAAGCCGATCATCATCAGGATGCCTGAAGCTGAGTTTATTTGACCAAAGCGCGATTTTGCTCCAGCCCTTCCTTTTCATAAATATCCTGTTGTATTTTGTGTCTCCCCAGATCGGAATTCCTGCATTTGACAGCTGGACCCTGATCTGGTGATGTCTTCCTGTATGAAGCTTGATGGATAATAGACTTAGAGCTCCCAAATCTTCTGTTTGGACTGTCTCAATAAGTCTATACGTAAGCCTTGCCTCCTTTGATCCGGGAGTTTCAGGCGGGACCACCTTGCTCATATTTACTGTCCTGAGCTTTTTCAGATGGTCGATAAGCTCTCCTTCAGGAGTGGCTGGAGTTCCTGTGACGACTGCAAGGTACTCCTTTTGGATGGTTTTTTCGGTAATTTGTCTGGAGAGCCGTGAAGCTGCAGTTTGAGTCTTTGCATAGAGAATGACTCCTCCAACAGGTCTGTCCAGTCTATGGACGAGAAAAAGCTCCCCGCCAAGTACAGACATAAGATCCTCGTCCCCTGTTTTATCACCCTGGGCTCCAATCCCCGAGGGTTTTTCCACTGCCAATATATGCTTGTCTTCAAATATTTTCAATATGTCCATAATGACCTCCTAAGTGTTGCCCTGAGATTATTATACCCGATACTCAGACAATGTGCATATGGTATAATAAAAGACAGAATTAACACACCGGAGGACAGATGGAGCTAATACATGCTGATTCAAAAAAACTAAAGAAGAGACTTGTGAAATTCTATATGGACCAATACAGGAAGGACCCTTTAAGGAGAGACTCGATGTCAGGACTCTTAAAAGGACTCTTGTATAAAAAATCGGTAATGACGGCTTCAGCATTTCTCGAGCCTGTTTTGGTAATGGATGGCGGAAGGATAATAATGACTGCCGTTCTTGCGCAGGCTGAAAGGATGCCTGAAGCTCTTCAAATATGTTTCCTTGAAAGCGACGGGTATGATCCTGAAGCTTTTAGCGTGATTTTGAAAAGGGCGGAGGAGTTGGGAAGGCAGAGGGGAGCCAAGCAGATAACCGGATCTCTTAATCTCCACGTTAATTACGGCCTTGGTTTTCTCTCTAACAGCTATGACAAGGTGCAAAGCTTTGGAATGTCCCATAACCCCGAGTATTTTCATCGATACTTCACTGAAAATGTGTTCAGGCCGATCGATCTCGTGTCCTTCAAGAAGGACATGCGGGGAGTGGATCAGCTTATGGGAGAATCCATCAGAGGAAGGATAGAGTCAAGGTACAGGGTGCGAGAGCTTGACTTGAAAAAGCTTCCAGAAGAGGCTGAGCTTTATACCCGGATAAATAATCAGGCGTTTTCATCTCATCCATTCTACTACAGGAGGGTACCGGAGGAGGATCTTGAGCTTTTCAATGATTTTAAGCTCTTCCTCAAGTCAGAGAACCTGTTGTTCGTATACCGCGAGGATGTGCCTGTCGGTTTTATGCTATGGTATCCTGATTTTCATCAGCTGATGAAACCTGGGGAGACTATTGGACTAAAAACACTCCTGAGATTTTGGATGGATAAATCGAATATCGATACCTTCAAAATCGTAGAGATGGGGGTAATTGAGAAGGAAAAGGGGAGAGGAGCCATACTCGCATTATTCCAATATTGTCTTGAGAAAACCAGAGGGAGGTACTCCTTTATGGAATCAGGTTGGGTGCTTGAGGATAATGCTGATTCCAGGGCTTTTGGACTAAAGTGGGCAGACGGAGAGTCAAGAAGGTACACAGCCTATATAAAGGAGCTCAGAGGATGAAATCATTCAAAAGCATATCGAACCTTCAGGGGCTGGATTTGCCTATTTCTCCCGAGACATTTGAGCTCCTGGAGGTACTTGAGAGTACAAATCCATGCGGCCAGATATATTATAAAAAAGAAAATAGCCTTGTTTCTACATACAGGATCAGCATATCCCCATTTACCTTCCGAGGCGGATCAAAACTCAGCATACCTTTAAGAGTGGTGGGACTTCCTGTTTCTCTTGCCTCCCAGGGATACTGGACAAGTAGGGAGGAACTTTTCAAGCTTCTTGATCTCTTTAACGGCATAAGTCTGGTGCTTAACAGCAGGGAGCTTCTTAAGGGATCAGTGCGGACTCTTCCAACCTACATACTGAGGAATACGTTCAGTGATCTGGAGGAATATCTGGCTTCACTTAGAAGCAGCTATAGAAGAAGGCTAAGACTTGCCCTTGACAAGAGAAGCTCGATCAAGATAGAGAGCATAGACCAGCAAAAGTTTTCCAGGGAGCACTACGAGCTATATTTAGACGTCATTAGAAGGACACAGTTTCCCCTGGAAACACTGTCCCTAGATTTTTTTAGGAGATACCCTGCCAGACTTACTGAATTTAGAGATAAATCAAATGGAAGACTTTTAGCCTTTACTCAGACCAAGGTCAACGATAACAGACTTGTATTCATGTTCTGCGGCTTCAGGGAGGAGGATGTGAAGATCTACGACCTTTACTGGAACATGCTTCTTTCAGTTCTTGAGGAGGGGTTTGAAGAAGGAACTGAAATGATCGAGCTGGGACAGACCTCCGCTGAGACAAAGCTTAAGCTTGGCTGCTATGTTGAGGAAAGATATATGCTGCTATACCATAAAAATCCTATGATAAGAAAGCTTCTGCAGCTGATATCACCACTGATAGCATACAATAAAACAGATCCGTCATACCACGTCTTCAAGGAGGCTGATAGGATTTGAGGATACTTGTCGAAAAAACGAGAGTAAATACCATATTCAGTATTTTTCAGCCTGTTGTTACTGAGCCCCTTGAGCTTGGATACCTTAAGGCTTCTCTTGAAAGCGCGGGTCATGATGTCTTTATTGTTGATAGTATGTTCGGACAAAGGATTCCTAGTAACTATGTCCCGGAGCTGATCATCCTTAATGGCTACAACGTGGCGGAGGATGCTATGAGGATTAAAGCAGCTGAATACAGGAAGCAGTTCCCGGATTCACTTATAGCAGCTTCAGGTGTACATGTCCAATTGAATAAAGAGATTTTCAGAGCTGAGCCATTCGATATTGTAGTTCACTCTGGAAGCATTGAAGCCTTTATTAAACTCCTGGATGCCCTCCCGACATGGAACAGCAAAACGTCTCTCGATGGTTCTGATATATGGTCTAGAGAAGATGGCAGCTGGGTTCTTGGAAAAGAGATAAATCTCAAGCGAACTGAAGAGATCCTTCCGGACAGATCTATTTTTAAGAGCATAAGAAACAAGACCAGATACCTGGATAAAAAAGATGTGGCACTTTTTAAGTCAGGTGTTGGATGCCCCTATGACTGTTCATTTTGCTACTGCAAGGCCTTAAATGGAGGGAAGTACCTTGAACCTGACTACGGGAGATTATTCAGGGAGATGAAGGAGCTATCCCCTTTATACTGCTGGGTAGTAGACGACGTCCTTTTGAAAAATGAGGAGGATGGAAGGAAATTTATTGAAGCGTCAAATAAGGCAGGCTTTTCGGGTAATGTCATCGGATATCTAAGAGCTGATTTCATCAATAAGAATCAAAGCATACTCAGGGAGCTAAAAGAGGCGGGATTAACTGAAGCGATCGTAGGCTTTGAGGCACCATTCCACTGGCAGCTTAAGGAGTACAATAAAGGAATAGGTCCTGGGATGTTCAGGGAGGTTGTTGAGAGCCTTGAAGCTGCAAGGATAGATCTGACTGCTCTCTTTATTGTAGATCCCGGGTACACAAGGAAAAATTTCAAGGAGCTTAGAGACTTTATAAAGGAGCTTGGGATAGAGGTATTCACATTGTCCATATTTACGCCGATAAAGGGAACTGCAGATTATGAGAAAATGAAGGATAAAATACTCGACCACAGGTCAAGGAAAAGTGATTTCCTACACTTAATTTTGCCATCCAGGCTTCCCAAGGCTGGTTTTTACATGGAGTTCTATCTGACCCACCTAAGGCTTTTAAGGTCCGGGAGGGTATGGAAATATATTTTGAAGAGGTAATCAGATGAATGAAATGATATGGGATTTTTGGGCATCCAGATATCACAGGCTTTGGGTACAGAGGTACTCCCTGAGGCCTACGAGGCATGCCGTGTTGGATATTATAAAAGAGCTTGAACCAATACAGGGAGCAAGGGTCCTTGACCTTGGATGTGGTGTCGGTGAGCTGATGGAGGAGCTTAAGAGAAGCTTCAATGGCATCCGGATTACAGGCATCGATAAGTCAGGTGAGATGCTCAGGCTTTCCAGGATCAAAAATCCTTGGGCAGAGCATATACAGCTTGCTGCTGAGGAGCTTAATTCGCTCCATGGTTTCTTTGATATCATAATCTGCTCACATTCACTTCCCTACTATACTGAAAAACATAAGGTTTTAATGGAACTTCACAGGATATTGGCTCCAGGAGGAAGTCTTGTTATGGCCTTTGCCAGCACAAACTCACTGTATGATAAGCTGGCATTGTCTCTGGTGAAGTTGACCACAGGAAGGGCGGAGTATCCCTCACACGATAGCTTCTTAGAGCTTATCCAGCCGTATTTTAAGGTTGAACGACATGTGATAATAAGGGAGAGACTCTATATGCCGACAATTTCAGTCTATCAGCTGGGGAGGAAGGAGCTATGAAGATCCTTCTCGTCAGACCTCGACCCCACAAGGAAACGATCGGGCTTCAGCATGTGATGATATGCGAGCCCTTGGAGCTTGAGTACCTTGCAGGCAATATCCCTGCTGAGTTATCGGATCAGGTAGAGACTGTGATCTATGATATGATCCTCGAGAAGGATAGCTTCGAGAACATACTCTTAAGGGAAAAGCCTGAGCTGGTGGCATTTACAGGCTATATAACCCATGTTGGGACGATAAGGAAAATGGCTGAGTCTGTGAAGAAACTTCTGCCATTAGCTATGACAGCAGTCGGTGGAGTACATGCTGAGGTGGTTACGGATGACTTCATCTCCCCATATATAGATTTGGTATTTGGATGGAATGGAGTCAAAGGATTTAATTATGCAGTAAAGAATCTCCTGGAGGGTAGAACCGTTGGAGAAATAAAAGAAGGGCTGAAGTCGATGAATAGCGATCCATATGACCTAAGGCTCCCCCCGCCTGACCGCTCACTCGTTTCGCGGTACAGGCAAAAATACTATTATATGTTCCACAATCCATGTGCACTTATTAAGACTTCATTTGGCTGCCCCTATAATTGCAGCTTTTGCTTCTGCAAGGAGATCACCCGGGGGAGCTTTTATAAAAGACCGATTGAGGAGGTCGTTGAGGAGATCGCAACTATCCCTGAAAGAGAGATATATATTGTTGACGATGATTTCCTCTATGATGAGGAACGTCTCTATAGATTTATCGGGTTGTTAAGAGAAAACCGCATCGACAAGAGATTCCTCGTTTATGGGAGAGCTGACTTTATTTCATCCCATCCGCAGCTGATGGAGGAGCTTTTCTCAGTAGGATTAAGAGCTGTAATAGTCGGGATTGAATCTGTAAGATCTGAGGATCTAAAGGATTATAGAAAAGGTACTACAAGGGAAATCAACGAGGAGTGCATCAGGACACTTAAGAAAATAGGTATAGAGCTTTATGCAACACTTATAATCCCAATGGATTTTTCCGCAGCTGATTTCAGAGAGCTTTCGGGGTGGCTTGTAAGCCAGGGTATGACCTTTGTAAACCTGCAGCCCCTCACTCCCCTGCCGGGTACTGAAATTTTCACTGAATACGAGGGTAAGCTCATTATTAAAAGAGAGGATCACCACCTCTGGGATATGGCTCATGTAGCTCTTAAGCCTGACAAAATGAGTATTAGGGAGTTTTACTATCAGATACTTAAAGCTTATTGGAGGGTTATCATGAGACCTGGAAATATGATAAGGTTACTCAAAACCTATGGATTTAGGGAAAATTTCAAGATGCTAGTGGGCAGCCAGAGGGTGAGCCTTCAATATTTCGGGAAGATAATGAGAGGGATATGATGAAGCGATTACTGCTTATTCAGCCAAGTCCATATGATAAGGACAAAAAGCCCATAAGAAAGAGCAGGCTGTATTTTGTCGGCCTTGCGCTGCCTCTTCTTGCAGCTCTGACACCTGAGGACTGGGAGGTCGAAATAATTTTAGAGACCATCGAAGAAATTCCGTTTGAAACAGATGCTGATCTCATCGGAATAAGCACAATGGGTCATGGAGTTTTAAGATCCATAGACGTTGCAAGGGAGTTCAGAGCCAGAGGCAAGACTGTTGTGCTCGGTGGATATATGGCCAGTATTATGCCTGAAGAGGCTATGAAATACTGCGATGCTATCGTGGTTGGGGATGCAGAACTGGTGTGGAGTGAGTTTTTGGAGGATTTTACAAAAGGCGAGCTTAAAAGTCGATATGAGAAAAGACACAAGGGCCCTTGGTTCTCAACTCCAGCCCCCAGATTCGACCTTATTCTTCATAAGCCAATAGGAGATTTTCTTCCCGTGCAGGCAGGAAGAGGATGTCCCAATGTCTGCAGCTTCTGCTCGGTAGCTTGCCTCTACGAGGGGAGCTATATACGAAAACCCATTGAGGAGTTGGACAGGGACCTGGAACAAATTAGAAAATTGGGATTCAGGAAGGTGCTTTTACTGGATGACAATATCCTCTCTGACAGAGTATACCTAAGCCAGGTCCTAAAGATACTTAAAGCCAAGGACCTTAAGTGGATGAGCCAATGCGACATCAGGGTGGGAGAGGATGAGGAGCTTCTTGAGAGCCTTGCAGAAAGCGGATGTACTGCACTTAGCTTTGGACTGGAAAGTATTTCAAGAAAGAGCCTTATTGGAATGAGCAAGGGGTGGGCCGACCCTGCCAATTATCCAAGACTTATCAGTAATATAATGAGACATGGCATCGAGGTATCGACTGAGATGGTAGTGGGAGGAGAAGGAGACACTCTCGACTCGATAAAAATGACGAAGGAATTCATTGAGGACAACAGGATTTCAGTCCCAAGATTCTACTTTTTGACACCCTTTCCGGGGACCAGGTTTTTCAAGGAGCTGGAAGCGCAGGGAAGGCTGGTGGTCGAGGACATTTATTCCTATGACGGTACCTTTGCTGTCTATAGGCCAACAAATATGACACCTGAGGAGCTTACTGAAAGCTACTGGAGGCTTTACGATGAGCTTTTTACCATAAGGTCTATCATAAAGAGAAACATCCTGAAGAGAGGCTTCCTCCGGTACCCGGGAAGATATTTGTTCTACGTAGGAGTTAACCTGTATTACAGACACCAGATAAAGCAGCGGATAACACCAAATATATTTTAGAGAGGCTGTTATGAGAATACTACTTGTAAGACCGCCGCGGATAAAGCAGGCAGTGACTGTTGGAGAAATGATGTTTTCTGAGCCATTAGGCCTTGAAATGCTAATTGGAGTCCTCAAATCAGACTATCAAGTAAAGATATTCGATATGATGATAGATGAAGACCTGAGGTCAGAGCTTGAGAGATACAGACCTCAGGCAGTTGGCTTTACAAGTCTTTGTGTGGATGTCGGGAAGGTGCTTCAGCTATCCAGGCTTGTAAAGGAACTTGATCCCTCTATCACGACTATTGTGGGAGGAACCCAGTGTCTATTAAGACCTGAGAGCTTTTTCGATGAAACCATGGATCATATTTTTAAGTTTACTACTGAGAATAATCTGAAACGCTTTTTCAATATGCTGGAGGGCGGTATCTCAGATCTTATACCTGGAATTCTATCTCGTGAGCTTTCATATAAGGACGAAGGGACCAGGGGTAGAAACCAGTACCTTTTGCCTGACAGAACCTCAACAAAAACGTACAGAGGAAGCTACTCATACTTTGGATATATGCCTGCAGCTATTATGGAGTACGGTACCGGATGCGGGAAGGCATGCAGCTTTTGCCTGAGATGGGGAATAGAGGGTGTCGAGGAAAAGCTTATAGATCCTGAATTGACAAGAAGGGATCTTCTTTCGATCGAAGAAGACACTATAATGTTCATAGACAATGACTTTTTTTCAAGTGCTGACAAGGTCAGTGGGTTTTTAGGCTTAGTTAAAGAGCTTGGACTAAAGAAAAATTACATAGTCTACGGCTCTGTTGAAGGTATATTGAGCTGCAGAGAACTACTTCCGGAGTTTGTCGATGCTGGACTTAGGGCAGTCCTTGTCGGCTATGAGACCTTCAGTGACGCTGAGCTTATGGATTACAGAAAACGGGCAACTGCGGCGGACAGCAGGGAGGTGTCCAGGCTTCTAAAGGCATACAGAGTTGATGTCTGGGCATCATTTATGGCTCACCCTGACTGGGAAAAGGACGACTTCAAGGCATTGAGAAGGTTTATAGGCTCCCTTTCTCCTGAAATATCAACCATTAACCCTCTAACTCCTTTTCCGGGTCTTCCTATCCACAAGGAGTTCAAGGACAGGCTTCTTTTTTCGGAAGATGACCACGAGAGATGGAGCTTTGGACAGGTAGTCGTCAAGCCATCTAGGATGGGGCTTAGAAGCTATTACTGGGAGCTTATGAAGACGTATCTCTATATAAACCTTATGAGCAATAAAAGCACAGAGATGCTTAAGAAATATGGATTCAAGAGCCTTTTAAGGATCGGGAAGGGATCTGTGAGTCTATCCTGGAAATATCTGGGCCTTATTATAAAGGGTTGATATGTTAGGGGGCTTTCTTACAGGGTAATATTATAGTGTTGGAATTTGTCTTAACGACGAACGGAGGTATTACCATGAAAAAGCTTTCAATAATAACCATAATGATAATAAGCACAGCATTGATACTGTCATCCTGTGCACCTGAGGCTTCCACTGAGGTACTGAACAAGGATGATCCAATCATAGTCGGCTCCTTTGTCGATACCGAGGGAGGGATATTAGGAAATATGATCCTCCTTACCCTTGAGAAAAATGGATATGCTGTAACTGACAAGGTACAGTTCGGAACACCCGACGTTCATAGAAATGCTTTGATCGCTGGCGAGCTCCAGGTAGGGATCGATTATACCGGAAATGGACAATTCTATTCAGAGGGAATAGATGAAGAGGTATGGAATGATGCAGAGGAAGGCTATGAGGCTATAGCTTCCTATGACAAGGAAAATAACGGACTTATTTGGCTGAAGCCCGCAAAGGCAAATAATACAGAGGCTATCGCTGTGACGAAAAACTTCGCCGAAGAAAACGGGATCGAGGATATGTATGATTTTGCTGATTATGTGAACAGCGGAGGAGTCGTCAAGTTCATCACTAGTCAACTTTTTGCTGAGAAATACTCAGGGCTTTTGGGTATGGAGGAGGCCTACGGCTTTAAGCTTAAACCAGAGCAGGTGATAATGCTTCCTCATGGAAATACCGCTGAAACAATAAGCGCTCTTGCCAATGGCACTGACGACGTCAATGCGGCTCTCGTCTATGGAACTGATGGTTCTCTCGCAGAGCTTGAACTGGTCGTGATCGAGGATCCGCTTTCAATCCCTCCGGTATATGAGCCTTCTGCAATAATAAGGTCTGACGTGCTGGATAAATACCCTGAGATAGGGCCTATTATCGAGGATGTATTCGAAACTCTTGATCTTGAGACACTGCAGCTGTTGAATAAGAAGGTAATAGTTGATGGGCTTTCTCCCAGGGAGGTTGCAGAGGAACACCTGATAAATGAGGGTATATTGGAATAGCATCCGGGGAGATGACCTTATGAACAGGAAGATCCTTGCTGTATCAGGAATATTATCCACATTATTTTTAAATATGGCAGAGACCAGACCAAACAGGATAGCCTCAGGGATCTATCAAAATTCCTTTGATTTCCTGGGTCCGTGGGTCTATTTATTGCTTGCTGCGTGGGTCATGGTTATGACCCTTTCTTTTTACAAGGGGAGGCATAAGGACACATTTACCCTGATAACAGGGATCATTGTTCCCATCTCTCTTCTTTTAGGCGTGTATTATTTTCCAGGAAAGGGATATCTTAGTGGAGCAAGCCCAAGGATATCATTATCTATAGGGTTTTATACACAGCTGCTTCTATTCTACCTCCTGGTATCCGGAATAGAACTGCCTAAGAGAAATCTGCGGTGGATACTTCCAGCCTTTCTGTTTATTCTTGCAGCAGGTGTGTTCCTGATGGCTATGACCGGAAAGCTTGAAAGCTATTCACTGATGAAGGAGTATCTGGTTAAAAGATCTCAGTTTTTTTCACACCTTGGAACACATGCTGTTTTGTCCATAGGATCTACTGTTTCAGCTGCTTTTTTAGCTATACCCCTTGGATACCTGGCATACAGGAGAAGCAGTCTTGAGGGTAGGATCATGGTGCCCTTGAGTATAATAGAGACAATACCAAGTCTGTCTCTTTTTGGACTATTGCTTGTCCCTTTGTCAACTCTTGGCGGCATCGGATTGTTCAGAGCCATAGGAGTCAGCGGGATCGGTTGGGCTCCAGCCTATGTGGCATTGACACTTTATGCTCTTCTTCCAATAGCCAGAAATACTCTTGCAGGCTTTGAGGCCTTGGAACCCGCAGTCATTGATGCAGCGCAGGGGATGGGTATGACCAGGAGTGAAATATTAAGAAGGGTAGAGCTTCCATTGGCTGTGCCTGTTGTATTCACAGGGATTAGGGTAGCTTTGGTCCAGACGATCGGCGGAGCGGTATTGGCAGGTCTTGTAGGAGGAGGAGGACTTGGAAGCTTTGTTTTTCTCGGGCTGGCTGAAGCCTCGCAGGATCTGGTGCTTCTAGGGGTAATACCCATAGTAGTGATAACTGTTTTGGTAGATGGTGGATTGAAGATACTTGAGGACATGTACAGGAGATCAGTTTATGATTAGATTCGAAGGAGTTACTAAAAACTACAATGAATTTACGGCTGTAAACGATATATCCTTCCATGCGGAAAAGGGAGAAATTTTAGTGATCCTGGGTCCTTCAGGCTGTGGAAAGTCAACCACACTTAGGCTTGTAAACAGAATGGTTGAAAGGACAGGCGGCAATATCCAGATCAGAGGCCGCGATATTGACACCTATGATCAGGTTGAGCTTAGAAGAAGCATAGGCTATGTGATCCAAAGCACCGGCTTGTTCCCGCATATGACCGTGGGAAAAAATATCTCAGTTGTCCCAAATCTTTTGAAGTGGGATGAGGAGAGAATAATTGACAGAGCTATAGAAATGCTGCAGCTTGTTGGCCTCGATCACGACTTATACTGGAATAAAAAGCCTTCTGAGCTGTCAGGGGGAGAAGCACAAAGGATAGGTGTTGCAAGAGCTCTTGCATCCGATCCTGATATACTTCTTATGGATGAGCCCTTTGGCGCAGTTGATCCCATCAACAGACTCAGACTTCAAAGGGAGTTCATGAGGATACAGCAAAAGCTCCATAAGACTGTGCTATTTGTTACCCATGACGTCGATGAGGCCATTCTCCTCGGAGACAGGATATGTCTCATGGATCAGGGCAGAATAGTTCAGATAGATACTCCGGAGAAGATCGTAATGAACCCTTTAAATGAATTTGTGGAAAGCTTTTTCAAGGGAGAAGGAGCATTGACACTGCTTTCAAGGCGAAGAGTATGTGATGCAGTTGAGAACGTCGAGTTTTCCGGAAAAACCATTTCGCCGGATGCTTCACTCAAGGATGCAGTCGGGATAATGCTCTCGACAGGTGAGGAGAGGCTTTCGACCTGTGGAGGGAGCATCTCGTGGAATGGAATACTCAGGATGATGCGGGGTGACCTTAAGTGAAGGGTAGTAGCAGGAATCTTATATATGGAGCAATAATCGGGTTATTGATTTTGCTGATCCTTGTGTTTGGGGAAGATTTTCAAAGGATCCTTGTTGCAATTTCAGGAAAAGAAGGTACCACATATCTAAGGACACCGGTATATGTCTACTTTTTCCAACATCTCTGGATGATTGGAATCTCCGGCGTGGCATCAATAGTACTTGGAACCTCGTTAGGTATTTTTGCGACAACCACCCACGGTTATGATTTTAAACAAACTCTTATGAGATTGGTAAAGCTTGGTCAGGCATTCCCTTCCCCTGCACTTCTTGCCCTTGCGGTTCCGGTGTTCGGTTATGGCTTTAACGGTGCTCTTCTGGCACTGGTGCTATATGCCCTCATGCCTATAGTATTCAACGTTGTTGTTGGAATAGACGAGGTATCCAAGGACGCAATAGAGGCAGGAAAGGGAATGGGGATGAGCGAGCTGCAGCTGTACACAAAGGTAAAGCTGCCCATGGCCTTAAGCGTAATACTTGGAGGCATACGGACAGCTAAGGTAATAAACGTAAGTGCTGCAACCCTTGCAGCTGCCGTAGGTGCCGGCGGCCTGGGGGTATTGATAGTAAACGGAGTCCGCACCTTTGATACTGCACTGATCATGCAGGGCGCGATCCCTGTAACTCTTTTGTCCATATTTGTGGAGCTGATACTTAAATGGACTCAGGAGCGATTAAGCTGGAAGTGATTCTTTTATAAGCTTGACGATGGATGTGGCAACAATTACTCCGCATGCTATGGAAACGGCTATGAACATTGATTCTGAACCGGATACTATTGCCTGGCTGAAATCGTTGTTTATGATATGGTACATCGTATTGTAGATCCCATAGCCTGGAACGAAAGGTATTATCCCTGGGATAATAAAGATCGTTGCAGGCTGTTTGTTCTTTATTGCAGCAATCTCACCAATAACCCCAACAACTATCGATCCAGCAAGAGGAGGAACTATAAAGCTCGCTGAACCGCTTTGCAGCAAGAGGTAAATGGACCACCCGATCGCGCCGTTCAGGCTGGCGATAAGTATTTGCTTTCTCGGTATGTTAAACATTACACTAAAGCCCATTACGCATAAAAATGAATAAAACGATTGAATTATTATATCCATGATAGATCACCTAGAATGGCCAGACTTAACTGAAGCACCACACCGACCCCAAAGGCAAGTGCAATCGCAATAAATAGAGCCTCCATTATTTTTACACTTCCCGCTATAAGCTCGCCTGATATAAGATCTCTGATCCCGTTGGTCAATGAAACCCCGGGGACCAAAGTCATCAAGGGACCGACTACGATATGGTTATATGAAGCAAATATTCCAAAGAGCCTCAGAAATAAAACGGTGACAAGAGCCAGTCCTGCTGCCATCAATCCTCCCGAGATGTTCTTAATAAAGAAGTTCATATTTTCCTTTGTAAGTGTGTCAGTGAACATTACAACCAGAGCAGATGCAATATATGCCGATAAAAATTCAATGAAGGTCCCACCTAAAAGTAGCACGAAGAATCCTCCTGCAGCTCCGCTGAACAGGTATCTTACCCATCCAGGAAACTTTGGATGGTTTCTCAGTCCATTTAGAATTATTTCTGCGTGCTCCTCGGTCATATCGTCGTCGGTAAAAAGACGCGAGAAGGCATTTGCCCTCGATATCACCTCGAGATCCAGAGATGTAGATAGAGTTCTGTCTACAATTGTGTAGGGGTCTCCGTCTATTTCTGTGCTTACTATTATCCCGGTGGAAACAACAAAGACATTTACGGGAGCGGAGTGCTTTGATGCTATCATACGCTCTATGGTCTCCTCGACCCTGTAGACCTCCGCACCGTTTGCAAGCATGATCCTTCCTGTCTCAAGTGCTATCGATATTGCTTTTTTAATATTGATTTCTGCCATGGTTTATCTCCTGCTATAGATTTACTGTACCTTCAGCCACAATTTCAACCATTCCATCAAGGGTTATGGAGGTAACCTCCTCGCCGTTCCACTCCACTTTTATAAACAGACTGCCGCCTGGTTGTTTGATCTCCATTTGAATATCAGAGCCACTAAGGTATGCCATGGCAGCCCCAAGAGCTGCAGTGCCTGATGCACAGCTTCTCTCCCAGACCAGGGAGTCTGTATCCTTTACATATACCAAAGGTGCTGAGGTGGATTCCTCGAAGTTATGGTACATTATTCCGAATGCCTCAAAGCTTTCATTAGACATCTTATCCCTGACAAGATGAAAGAATTCCGTTCTGCTTCTAAGGTTGTCCTCATCAACAACAAAGTGAGTTATCCCCGGAAAATCTACTCGAATCGCCGCTCTTTTCTCGCCGCTTATGACAAATTCCTCCGCATGCATGCCTAAAGGGAGAGGCATTTCAACAGAAGCCCTGAAGCTCGAGGGTATCTCAGTTGGGTATACCCTGCAAACCAGGTCCCTTTCCAGACCTGATACCTGTATGGGAACTATGTAGCTGTCATTTTCAAAACCGATTTGAGGATATTCGGAGTATACAATATAAGCTGCGAAGGATCTGCTGGCGTTGCCGCAGAATTCACCGCCCATCATTTGAAGACGAATGCCATCCGGATCTTCCTTGGGCTTCTCTATGAAGCCGACCTGTTCGGCGTAAAGACTACCTGGATCCATTAATGTTCTCGCCACTTGACTGTGCATATCTCTTGGAAGCTGGTCCAGAATAAATACAGTTGTATTGCCTGCCGGGCTTGTCTTAATAAAGTTAAGCTTCATGATATCACTTCCTTTCCTGTCTTTAGTATAGCAAAGAAGTAAAGGAATATCATCATGAACTTGAAGTCCGGAACATGAAAAAGACAAGGTACTGGACCTTGTCTTTTGTTTGGTGCGGCAAAAGGGACTCGAACCCCCACCCTGGCAATCAGGACTAGAACCTGAATCTAGCGCGTCTGCCAATTCCGCCACTGCCGCATGGAACATTATTAATTATACATAATGCCATAAAAATTTACAACAGGAATTTTGAAGAAGCGCTAAAATTCAACGACTCAACCTATGGTTGTATAAAAATCAACTAATAGTATATAATTTTAAGTGAAATACAACCTCCAATACCTTCATGAAAACAAGCTCTGGATGTATTCTTAAGCTGTAAGAGGGATGAAGCAGGAGGAGGTTTTGATATGGAGATCACGATAGGAAGAAAAATTGTAGAGGAAAGCAAAAGAGCACTTGAGAATAATCTGAAGAAGAGAAGACAAAGGGCTGATATAAAAAAGGAATATGCATTGGAGAGAGACTGGAGTACAATAAATCCCCAGCATGTAAACAGCTATGGTATCCAGAGAAAGGATTTCTAAAAAAGGGAGGTAATGAAATGGTACAGTCATTAGGTAGAAGAATAAGTGAATTGAGAAAGAAGAAGGGGATAACTCAGGACCAGCTTGCAGAGGAGATGGGTGTTTCCTCTCAGGCAGTGAGTAAGTGGGAGAACGACATATCCTGTCCTGATATAGGATTATTGCCTCAGCTTGCGGATTATTTCGGCGTTACTCTGGACGAGCTGATGAGAGGTGACCGGGAAAAAGAGGTTCAGGTAGTGCCTGAGTCAGAACGGAAGGATCCCTCAAAGCTTATCATGCGGATCAAGGTCCTCAGTTCAGACGGTGACAGAGTAAATGTGAATCTCCCCATGTCACTTGTGAAGATGGGACTTGAATCCGGAATGCTTGACTCCATGTTGGGCAAGAATGAGAACCTTAAGGGAATAGATTTTGACAGCTTGCTGCTCATGGTCGAAAAGGGAGCCATAGGAAAGCTCGTAGAGGTCCAGTCTGCTGATGGTGATCTCGTGGATATAACTGTGGAGTAGGTGAAATGATGAGGATAGAGATCAAACAGAGTGAAGGAAAAGGGTTTACCATCCCGATACCTGAGTTTCTGGCGAACAACCCTTTAAGTCTTAATGTGGCTGCATCCAAAATCAACGAGCATTCTCCCATGAAGGTATCAGCCTCGGACCTGAAGGAGCTGCTCCTGATCGTAAGGCGATATAAGATAGAGACTGGAGTAAGCGATTTATTGCTGGTCGATGTTGAATCCTCCGACGGTGATACAGTCAAGATATGGATTTAGCAAATATCATTGTGGTATAATCGCCTCAGGGAGGGATATATATGGGAGACAAAAGATTTGTTGTAGAGCATAAGGAAGGTGTAATGACCTCCACAAAAATAATTGTGGACAGAGAGACAGGAGTCAACTACCTGTTCGTAGGCGAAGGCTATGCCGGTGGACTGACTGTACTTCTGGACAGGGACGGAAAGCCAGTCATAACACCTGTTGGAAGGTACCCTTACTGATGAAAAGAATACTTTTTGTGGCAGCTGTTGCTGTTGGGCTGATGGCAATTATAGACGGTGTGATCAGCCCGGGTTACTTTTTAAAATCCATTGCAAAGATAATCTTGTTTCTCGTCTTACCCATCGCTGCCGGAGGTATAAAATCCAATCCAGGGAGCTTCCTCAGACCGTCTGGCAAGAGGGAGATCATTTCGTCTGTGATCCTTGGAGCCGGAGTTTACCTTTCAATAATGGGAGCTTATTTGCTTTTCTCACCCTACCTGGACCTTGACAGGATAAGGGCTTTGCTGGGGGAGCAGCTGGGGGTAGTAAGGGATAATTTCATGCTTATTGCAATATACATCTCCTTCGTAAACTCATTGCTTGAGGAGTTTTTTTTCAGAGGCTACCTTTTCATCGTACTTCTAAAGAAAACCTCCAGATTTAATGCATATTCAATAAGTGCAGGGATATTTGCATTGTATCATCTTGCGATCCTTAAGGGCTGGTTCAGTCCTCTGATATTCGTGCTATCGATGATTGGTCTTTTTGTTGGAGGATTGATTTTCAACAGACTTAACGAGAGAAATGGAAATATCTTATCCTCCTGGCTGGTGCACATGATGGCAAATCTGGCTATAAATACCATAGGTTTGATGATGTTCGGAATATTATAGAGTACTATAAACCTCTAACGGGTATCCATATAGGGATACAATAACGAAGGAGGTTTTTTATATGAAGAAAGTAATTGTTCTTATCGAGAATCTATTTGATGAGCAGGAGCTTGTATATCCGTATCACAGGCTTAGAGAGGATTATGAGGTACATCTCGTAGGACCTGAAAAGCATGTCGAATACTCAGGAAAATCAGGATTCAAAATGAAAAGCACCCATAGCTCAGTTGAAATAAAAGCTGATGATTATGAGGGAATAATCATTCCCGGAGGATTTTCCCCTGATTATATGAGGAAATCTGAAGCAACAAGAAAGCTGGTATCTGACTTTGACAAAGCTGGAAAGCCTATAGCAGCAATATGCCATGGGCCATGGATGATGGCATCCTGCTGCGATGTCAAGGAAAAAAGACTTACCTCAGTCCCTACCATTAAGGATGATCTTATCCATGCGGGAGCTGAGTGGGTCAATGAGGAGGTAGTAGTAAGCGGGAACCTTATAACCTCAAGAAGTCCCCTGGATCTTCCTGCTTTCGTAAAGGCCTTTGTGGGTGAGCTTCAGAAAAAATAACATAAATCCACTGCTAATAACTCTTGAAAATGTCAGTTGATTAATTGTAAGTCTGATCATATAAGGCTTTAACTTGTAATCAACCGAGCAAAATGTCAAGGACAAGCAAGTTTGTCCTTGACATTTTTTAGTATAATGCTAAATTACTTCAGGATATCCATGTAAGCACACATGTCGATAAATTCTGTTGAGAAATAGTTTAAACAATGATATAATGCACTTAAATACCCGCATTGAAATTTAGAAGCGGATAAAGAGGTGCAAAGATGATTGAAAAACAAAAAATCATACTGGAATTTGAAAAACATGGGGGTGTGCTGAAAACCTCAGAGTTGAATGAACTGGGTCTTAGTAGTCGTCAAATTAAAAAGCTTTTGCAAGAAGGGGAAATATCGAAAATAAAGTATGGCTACTATGAACTTGCTGATGAAGTGAATTCAGAGGAGGCAATGATTGCCAGACTATTTCCTAAAGCGGTTATATTTCTTGAAAGCGCACTCTTGTATTATAACTATACGGATCGGATCCCAACAGCTTGGCAAATAGCAGTAGATAGAGATAGTGAAAAAAGCCAATACGACATCGATTACCCACTTGTAGAGCCATTTTACCAGGAATCAAAGTACCTTAGTATTGGAGTGACGACATTTGTAGTAAATGGTGTTGAAGTCAGAATTTTTGATAGGGATCGCACCATGTGTGATATTATGCGTTATGAAAAAAAACTCGAAAAAGAAGTTTTTACCAATGCAGTAATGAGATATAACAAAGACCCACAAAGGAACATCAGACGTTTGTTTGAGTATGCTGAAATGTTTAACATCACGAAGAAAGTTCATTCTCAGATAGGGAAGTGGATATAATGGCTTATTCAAGTGCGTCTGTACTGGCAAGATTAAAAAATAAAGCGAAAGCGGAAGGAATCCCCTTTCAACAATTGTTAAATTTATTTTTTCAGGAAGAATTTATAAGAAGACTGGCTCAGAGCAATTATAGAGAACGGCTTATTTTAAAAGGAGGATTTCTCTTATATTCAATCAGTGACTTCACTACAAGACCTACTATTGATTCTGATTATTTACTAAAGAATCATTCCAATGAGCTTGGTCAGGTTGAAGAATTAGTTCGCACCATTATAGATCAGAAGATTAATAACGATTTCGTAGAAATTGAAATAAGAAGCGTTGAACCAATTAGTGAGATAAAAGAATATCATGGAGTTCGCGTAAATTTAATGGGTCTAATGGGCAAAACAAAAACACCGTTCAGTATTGATTTTGGTGTTGGTGATACTATCGTTCCAGCACCAGTGATAAGAAAACTCCCTGTATTACTTGACGGATTTGAAATACCGGAGATTCTAACATATTCTTTAGAATCAACGATATCGGAAAAACTTGATGCGATTGTTAGGTTTATGGAATTAACGGGGCGCATGAAAGATTTTTATGATATATATTACATTGCGACTTCCTTTGATTTTGAAGGAAGAAAAGTTCAAGAAGCTATATATAAGACCTTTTCAAACAGGGGAACACCAATCGAGCAAGATTCAGTTCAAATCCTTGATAGACTGGTCAAGAATGATAAAATCGTTAACAGATGGGATATATTTTGTAAGAAAGTATTAAAAGACGAGTTAAATATGGATGGAGTCATCAAATTGATCATTTCTTTCCTTGACCCTCCATTTCAAGCGATGGTAAAAGAAGATGAATTCTTGAGACTGTGGAACTCAAGCCTTAGGCAGTATATATAAGCTAAATGGAAATAGCGGATTACATATAAATACACGATATATGTTCAATTTCCACCACGAGAGGTATT
>DAIPJA010000167.1:0-4433 GCA_036770525.1 Gudongella sp.
AATGTGGGTCTCAGTTGTATTATCTGTAATTATGGTCAGAAAGAAACTGTTCTAAAAATGTATCCATTTAGAGGTTTGTTGTCAAAATTTCGCGGGCGATACTCTTTTTTTATAATGTAGGGGTATCTACTATGTAGAAAAACTATCTTCATCAACATCAACCGCTTAAGATGAACGGTAACTATCAATATCATATAGTACTTTTAAATATATTATTCACTTTAATATCTGCTTAAATATATACGATTTCTACATAGCCTGGAATGCATAAATTCGTGACATAATGTTTAGATATTCTTAAATAGTAGTACCTTCCCACTTTTAATGGGGAATTGAGACTGTGGAGGTTCAATTTCTAAAAATTTTCCGAATTAATTTTCAGGGAGGCTGTATTTTATGGGATCTAAAGGCAATGTACAGGAAGAAAATGCATTACCTTCTCAAGATGAAACTAAAGTAAATGGTACTAGAGATGAGAACCTTGCTGACAAGTTCCTTGAAGGCGATGATGCTGCTAAATACTGGTTTTTTGGGTCATTGATATGGTTTCCCATATTTGCCACTCTCGGTTTTATACTGGCCATTAAGTTCTTCCAGCCATATTTTTTAAGTGATGCCGCTTTTCTGACATTTGGACGGATAAGGCCTGCCCATGTCAATGGTGTGCTTTTTGGATTCGTTTCTTCAGGTCTGATAGGCGGAATGTTCTGGGCTCTCCCACGACTTGTCAATACTCCCATCTATAATGCCAGGCTGGCCAAGCTTTCTGCCATGCTATGGAACTTTGGCCTCCTTGCAGGAATAATACTTATCTTATTCTTTGGCGATACTCAAGGCAGGGAATATGCAGAACTTCCTTGGTCTGTCGATGTCCTAATAATGCTGACACTCTTACTGATCCTGTACAACATCCTATCTACTCTTGGCCGAAGGGTCGAGAAAAAACTCTATGTATCAACCTGGTATTACACAGCCACATTCATCTGGTTCCCTATAATCTATTTCATAGGCAATGTCATGTGGAGACCTCCGTCGGGATCCTTGGAAGGCATAACAGATTCGATATTCAACTGGTACTATGGTCATAATGTCCTGGGGCTCTGGTTCACTACCTTGGGAATAGCAACCTGGTACTATGCAGTGCCACGCATGATAAACAGGCCCCTGTACAGCCATCTTCTTTCGGTGATTAGCTTCTTCACCATTGCATTCTTCTATACCGGTGTAGGAGGCCATCATCTGCTGCAAACACCAATACCCGAGTGGGTAAAGACAATTGCAGTGGTTATGAGCATTTTGATGTTAGTGCCCGTTATAACATTTATGGTCAACCTCGGAATGACGCTGCGAGGTTCCTGGGATACCTTCACAACAGACATTCCCTTCAGGTTCGTCGTCACAGGATTCATCTTTTATGTTCTTACTTCTATACAGGGAAGTTTCCAAGGACTGAGGGGAACTAATTCTTTCCTTCACTTCTCCCAGTGGCCGGTCGGACATGCCCATTTGGCAATACTTGGAGGTTTTGGATTCCTGGCAATAGGAATAATGTACTGGCTGATACCAAATATAACCAGGACTAAAATATACAGTAACAGACTAATGAGTATCAGCTGGTGGCTTGCTCTTATCGGTTTTATTCTGTTCTTCAGTGCTATGACAATAGCAGGGCTTGTGGCCAATTCTGCCTGGTACCAGAACATCACAGTTGCCCCTGTTTTAAAACTTCTGCAGTTCTGGTATGTGTCCAGGGCTATAGGTGGTGGAATGGTCGTGTTGGCTGGATATGTCTTTGCATACAATATGCTGATGACCTTTGTAAGATCAAAGGAGCCTCACGTTGAAGAAGAGATATTCCATATATCTCATGAGAAAAGTTCCCGGCCGCATTCAAATATCCAGAGAAGATCTCAGCATGCGATGAGCATGCCTATCATAGTAGTGGGTGGAATGAGCCTTTTCCTACTGATGACCTGGATGGTCGTTGCTATGCCAGCACTTAACCTGGACACTGTAACTCCTTCGGACTTTGCACATCCCTATACAGTAGAGGAGGCACATGGCAGGGAGTTGTACAAAGAAATGGGCTGCGTCTATTGCCACTCACAATTTGTAAGACCTCAGGACTGGGCTATAGGAAGGGTTTCCGAACAAGGTGACTATTATTATGATTCCCCTCATTTACTAGGAACAGAGCGCACCGGCCCGGATCTTTCGCAGATAGGAGGTATGAGGCCTACTGAATGGCATTATCTTCATGACCGGGACGCAAGGACAACCAGTCCGAGTTCCATTATGCCTCCCTTTGGATTCCTTTCTGATACAGAACTCGATTCTCTGGTTGCATATGTTCAAAACCTTGGAACATATAATCTTACTGTGATGGGTTTCCATCCTGAAGTACCGTATGAGTATCGGAATAAAAGGCAGCCATATGCTAGTTACATCTCGGCTGTAACGCAAAATTATAGTTTTGATAATCAGACATATACAGGATACGAATCTACAGGAGTGGAGTTTGGGTCTATCTTTGAAGAAGGTAAGAAAGCCTATACACAACGCTGTCTGCCCTGCCATGGTTGTTCGGGAAATGCCCAGGGACCTTATGCAAGACATGTTGTTACCCAGCCTGCTAATCTCCATGAAAGGATATTAAGCTACATGCCGGAATCAGGTGAATCCTATCATTTCTGGAGAGTGAGTGAAGGTGTGCCAGGTACGGCAATGCCAAGCTGGAAGCTCAGTGTCAACGAAACCGAAATATGGAAAATAAATCTTTACGAATTGAGTTTTGCGTCGGGATCAATAAGAACAATAACCGGTGATTTCTCGGATGCTGAGGCTATTGACTTCTCTAACCGGACGAACATTGTACCGCCTATCAATGGAACACAGGATCAGTTTGAGATGGGCAAGAATATCTTTAATCTGTATTGTGCCCAGTGCCATGGTGAGAAAGGCCTGGGAGATGGTGTTGCTTCTATTCTGACTCCAGGAGGATACATTGAGCCAGAGCCTGCTAATTTCACAGAATCCGGTGGTGATTTTGAACACTACGGCCAATATGTTTGGAAAGTAAGAGAAGGAGTTGAAACTACGAACATGCCTCCATGGAAGTATTCTCTAAGTGATGATGAGATATATAGAACGATTTTCTATGTCCAAAACTTCTCTGCATCAGACGACTATAATGCTAAGTGGGGGCCACTCTATAAGGACAATTTTGCAAGAAACATGAGGAGTTGAAGTAAATGAACGAGTATAATTTAGCACTTTTCATTACAGCATTTATATTGTTCCTCATTTTTCTTGGCTTTTTGATATGGGGAATAAAAACTGGACAATTCATAGATATCGAAGAAGCAAAATACCGGATGTTAGAGCTTCCTGGCCAGTTAACGGAAGATTATCTAAATCATAAGGAGGAGAAAATATGAGCTTCACAATTGAATATGCAGCCTACGTGAATTCTTTTGTATGGCTGACCATCCTCATAGTATTCTCAGGTTTGGTCTTTATCTGGCTAAGCGCAAAGAATCAAGACTACTATTCACTGGAAGATGCAAATTCCCATGCAGAAGATTTTGGTGGGGTGATAGCTGAATCTCATGGCCCAATCACCACTTTTCTTTATGTGATTTATTTTATACTTTTAGTTTGGACTATAGCTTATTTTGCAGCTCATTGGGCTGAGTTTGGCCATATGTCGATGTAACTTATGTAAAGGAGACGTTTGATCTGGAAGAGAACTTTCGATGGGAATTAAAAAAGCAAAAGAATAACACATAGGTTTTTCATTGTTTCGTCTGGCATATCCAAAATAAAGAAAAGTAGAGTTTTGAAACGGGTTCAAATCTCAGATTTTGGATATAATTATTCTACGATAACGACTCCTTTCATTGAAGGGTGGATTGAGCATTGGTAGTCATAAGTTCCAACCTAGGTAAAACTATGACTGAACGAACCACCATTCTTAAGTACTTCAGATGTAAAATCTGTACCTTTTATGGTATGAGATACTGAATAAAGTTTTTTCCACTTGATCTTATCCCCGGCAGAGATTTTAACCGACTTGGGTTCAAAAGCAAAATTCTGAATGGATACTTCAATAATCTTACCTTCAGTCGTTGTATTAGTTGGGGTTGCAGGTGTCTCGTTAGCCGGAGCCGTAGGCTGCTGTCCAGTGCATCCTATTGCCAGAAATGCACAGACCAGAAGTATGAACACAATTACTTCTCTTTTCATTATTAACTCCCGTATGCTTAATACTTCTAATTAACACGTGAGTGGATAAAAGTATTCATGAAATACTTAGCTGAATTTGAATTCACTGGGGGGTAAAAGATAATATTTGACACTTTGTTTTCGTGTTTCTGCCTCTTATTTTACCCTGCTGTAAAAGAATCTTTTTATCACTTCTGCTGTTACAATAT
>DAIPJA010000168.1:0-4414 GCA_036770525.1 Gudongella sp.
CTACGGCGGAGTCATACCGAATCAGAAGATCCTGAAAAGGCTGACAGACCTGGCAGAGAGAGTAAGAAATGACTATGACCTCCCACTTGAGATAGTATCGGGTGGAAACTCAAGCTCAGTATATATGCTGGAGGGTGAATTCCCAGAGGGTGTAAACCACCTAAGGCTTGGGGAGGTATTTGTAATAGGAACCGAATCAGCATACGGCAATCAAATGGAGGGAACAGACCCCACAGCCTTCGTACTCGAGGCCGAGGTAATAGAGGTCAAGGAAAAGCCTTCAGTACCGACAGAAGAAATAGGCAGAGACGCCTTCGGACAGGTTCCAACCTTTGTTGACAGGGGAATCAGAAAAAGACTGTTATGTGCCGTTGGTAAGCAGGATCTTGACATTGGCACATTGAAGCCGGAGGACAAAGGCTTGATCGTTCTTGGTGGGAGCTCGGATCATTTTATAGTTGACGGATCTGATTCCGAAATCGATTACAAGGTAGGCGATGTAGTGAGATTCAACATGCACTACGTCAGCATACTTCGTCTGATGACCTCAGAGTTCGTAGAAAAGCACTATATTTAACAAGTTGATTTCCGGTCAAATGAATATTTGACCGGAAATTTTATATTTTGTGTAATTACACGGCTTCTTGACTGTCTTTTGATGTGGTATAATGGTAACACCAACCTACGAGGGTGATCAAATGGATTTGTTTTCTATGTCGATGGAGGAAAAACTAAAAAAGTCAGCACCGCTTGCAGACAGGATGAGACCTCAGGATCTGGATGATTTTGTAGGTCAGGACCATGTGCTTGGAGACGGTAAGTTTCTAAGAAGAGCCATAAAGGCTGACAGGATAAATTCAATGATCTTCTTTGGCCCGCCGGGTACAGGCAAGACTACTCTTGCAATGATAATCGCCAACCAGACTAGGATGAGATTTGAAAAGCTTTCAGCCGTAACAGCTGGAGTCAAGGATATCCGGGAGGTTGTCGCAAGAGCCGAGGAAAGTCTAAAAATGACTGGCAAAAAGACGATCCTTTTTGTAGATGAGATCCACAGATTCAATAAATCACAGCAGGATGCACTTCTGCCATTTGTGGAGCGGGGCATAATCATCCTAATTGGTGCTACCACTGAAAATCCTTACTTTGAGGTGAACAAAGCACTTCTATCAAGAGCCATGGTTATAGTTCTTAACTCACTGGAAAGAGAAGACTTGAGGCTTCTTGTGGATAAAGCACTTAAGGATAAGGAAAGGGGACTGGGAGATTATAATGTCCGTATTGAGGAAGAGGCACTGGATTATCTATTGACCATAGCACAGGGTGATGGTAGAATCGTTCTTAATTCACTTGAAATAGGAGTATTGTCAACCGAGCCTGACAAAAATGGATTGAGGGTAATAGACCTTGCGGGCATAAGGGACTCCATCCAGGTCAAATCAGCAAGATATGACAAGGGCGGGGACGAACACTACGATACGATCTCAGCATTTATAAAGAGCATGAGAGGCTCTGACCCACAGGCCGTATCTTACTACCTTGCCAAGATGATTAATGCAGGCGAGGACCCAATATTTATCGCAAGGAGGATCGTCATAGCGGCCTCCGAGGATGTGGGAAATGCCGACCCTATGGCACTTCAGGTAGCGGTTGCGGCATTGCAGGCAGTCCATGCCATTGGGATGCCGGAGGGAAGGATAATCCTTTCCCAGGCTGCATTATATGTGGCAAATGCTCCGAAAAGCAACAGCGCGATAGTAGCTATAGACAAGGCGATGGATGATGTCAGAAACCTCGAAATAGGCAGAGTGCCTGGGCACCTCAGGGATGCACATTATGGAGGAGCCGAAAAGCTGGGGCATGGAAAGGGATACCTATATCCCCACGACTACCCGGGGCATTATGTCGAGCAGACCTATCTGCCGGAAGGCTTCGAGGATAAAATATACTACAAGCCCTCAGGTCAGGGCTTAGAAAAATAACGGGGACATCTAAGCCATCAGGGACGGTCCCTAATGGCTGGAAATGCATATAAATCCACACAATTACAGCCAAAAGGGACCGTCCCCGATGGCTCCCAAAGATTCACAAATTACTTAGGAGGGATACAATGAGCTTGTCCATAAAAGACATTTACAGAGGCTATAAGGACTACCTTGACAAGGAGATCATTCTGGAGGGATGGATCAGGACATCCAGATCTTCTAAAGCCTTCGGCTTCATAGAACTTAACGATGGAACATTTTTCAAGAATCTGCAGATTGTTTATGACGATACCTTAATAAATTTCAAGGATGTTGAAAAATTACCTATCTACTCAGCAATCAGGGTAGCAGGAACTCTCGTGGAAACTCCTGAGGCTAAGCAGCCCTTCGAGGTCAAGGCATCATCGATTGAGCTTGAGGGAATGAGCGACAGCGAGTATCCCATCCAAAAGAAGCGTCACACACTTGAGTACCTGAGGACCATCGCACACCTAAGACCAAGGACTAACACCTACAGTGCAGTTTTCAGAGTAAGGTCGATCCTTGCCTTTGCCATCCACAAATTCTTCCAGGAGAGAGGTTTCGTATATGCCCACACCCCAATAATCACCGCTTCGGACGCAGAGGGTGCAGGAGAAATGTTCAGGGTAAGCACCCTTGATATGCTGGATCCTCCAAAGACAGAGGACGGGAAAGTTGACTTTTCAAAGGACTTTTTCGGCAAGGAGACAAATCTTACAGTCAGCGGCCAGCTTGAAGCTGAAGTCTTTGCTCTTGCCTTCAAAAATACCTACACCTTTGGACCTACCTTCCGTGCGGAAAACTCAAATACTGCAAGACATGCCGCTGAGTTCTGGATGATCGAGCCTGAGATTGCCTTCGCAGATCTTACTGACAACATGAAGCTTGCTGAGGATATGTTCAAGTATATTGTCAACTACGTACTTGAGAACGCCCCTGAGGAAATGGAGTTTTTCGACAGCTTTGTAAGCAAGGGGATAATCGAAAGACTAAAATCGATTGTAAACTCAGAGTTCGGCGTCATCACCTATACTGAAGCTGTAGAGCTTCTGAAAAAATCAGGTGAGGAATTCCAGTATCCTGTGGAATGGGGAATCGACCTTCAGACCGAGCATGAAAGATATATCACAGAGAAGATATTCCAAAAGCCTGTATTCGTAATCAACTACCCCAAGGAGATCAAGGCCTTTTACATGAGGGTAAACGACGACAACAAGACTGTAGCTGCCATGGACCTTCTCGTACCCGGAGTAGGGGAGATAATTGGCGGAAGCCAGAGAGAGGAGAGACTGGACGTCCTCACTCAAAAGATCATCGACAATGGAATGGATCCTGAGGATTACTGGTGGTATCTGGAGCTTAGAAAATACGGCGGAACAAAGCACGCAGGCTATGGACTTGGCTTTGAGAGAGCAATTATGTACATCACAGGAATGTCGAACATAAGAGACGTTATCCCATTCCCGCGAACAGTCAACTCGGCGGAGTTCTAAGATTTCAACAGGTTAAATATGTCTTGCTTAAAGGCTTGGCATTTGCTATAATTTTAGCTAAATTACAACATCGATGAACGGAAATATTAAGCAAGGAGCCTCTTTTAGAGAGCAGCCGGCTGGTGGAAGGCTGCAGAGAGAATTGCTGAACTCGTCCGGGAGGATCCCCTGTGAAAGCCGGGGACGGAACGCCTACGTTACAGGCATCGAGTGGGATTATCAAAAAGAGTGGTACCGCGGAATTAACCTTTCGTCTCTAACAGGGCGAGAGGTTTTATTTTTTGTAAATTGAGGAGGTAATGTAAATGAAAGACTACACCCCAAAGTCCATCGAAAAGAAATGGCAGGATATATGGGATGAGCACCAATGCTATAGAGCCGAGAACAACAGTGAGAAGCCAAAGTTCTATGCTCTAGTGGAGTTTCCGTATCCATCATCAAATGGGCTCCACGTAGGTCACCCGAGACCATATACTGCTCTTGACATCGTTTCAAGAAAGAGGAGATACCAGGGCTACAACGTACTTTTTCCAATGGGCTGGGACGCCTTCGGACTTCCAACCGAAAACTTTGCAATTAAAAACAAGATTCATCCAAGGATCGTCACAGAGCAAAACATTGCCAGGTTCAAGGGACAGCTTAAATCAATCGGCTTTTCCTTCGACTGGTCCAGAGAGGTAAACACAACAGACCCGAATTACTACAAATGGACCCAGTGGATATTCCTTAAGCTGTTTGAAAAGGGGCTAGCGTACGAGGAAGAGGTCCCCATCAACTGGTGCCCCTCCTGCAAAACAGGACTCGCCAACGAGGAGGAGAGGGAAGGTAAATGCGACCGATGCTCGACCCAGGTCGTCATAAAAGACATCCGCAAATGAATGCTGAGAATCACCCATGACGCCGAAAGGCTCCTCG
>DAIPJA010000169.1:0-4409 GCA_036770525.1 Gudongella sp.
AATAATCGATCAATCGCAGAGTATACTGCAAACCTATGTGCTAATGCTATAGGACAGTATATCTTTGGAGCAATCGCACATGAGAGCAAAGAAGACATTTTAGCATGGTGCAAGCAGCAAAGAGATTACTACAAGGATATAATAGTTAATGTTTACAATGGGCTAAAGACTCTCGAGCCAAAGCTTATAGTTTCAAGTCCTGATGCCTCAATTTATTCAGTAATAGACGTAAGAAATGTTGTGAAACCAGGCTTTGATTCTATTGATTTCGTATTGTATTGTGCAGGAGAAGGCTCAGTTGACATGGATGGAGTTGAGACAACCCTACTTGTCGCTCCTATGAAGGGCTTCTATGATGAAAAAGATCCTTCAAAGAATCCAGGAACTACACAGTTCAGAATATCATTTGTAGAATCTCCTGAGAATATGGCAAAAGTACCAGAGTTATTTGTAAAGCTATTAAAAAAATACGAAGAAAGCAGATAACAGCTGTACTAAAAGGTCTGTCGAAAATACTCGACAGACCTTTTAGTAGGTGAAACATACTTTTGAGTGGTATAATTATGTCGGAAAGATTTACATGACAGGAGGGGTACAATGATAAGATTTGAAAGCGACTACCTTGAAGGGGCTCACCCCATGATAATGGAACGTTTAATAGAAACAAATTTTGAGCAAACTCCAGGCTATGGAACTGACCATCATTCAGAAAAAGCCAGGGAATACATAAAGAAGATCTGTGAAAATCCAGCAATTGATGTCCATTTTTTGGTTGGCGGGACTCAGGCAAATACAACAGTAATAGCTTCCATTCTTAAGCCATACCAGGGGGTTATCAGCGCATCTTCAGGACATATCAATGTTCATGAGACAGGGGCTATAGAGGCGACTGGTCATAAAGTACTTTCCTTGGAAAGCACTGACGGAAAACTTACGGCTAAGCAGGTTATGGAAGCATATGATGCACATTGGAACGACGGTACACATGAGCATATGGTCCAGCCGGGAATGGTCTACATATCAAATCCGACGGAAATCGGAACTATATACTCATTAAAGGAGCTGGAAGAGCTTAGTGTAGTTTGTAAAAATATTGAGCTGCCTCTTTTCATGGATGGTGCAAGACTTGGGTATGGACTTATGGCTGAAGGCAATGATATAACCATGCCAGATATTGCAAAGCTCTGTGATGTCTTCTACATTGGAGGGACAAAGGTTGGTGCCCTGTTCGGAGAAGCTGTTATAATATCATCGGATAAGCTTAAGAAGGACTTTAGATACAACATTAAGCAAAGAGGAGGCATGCTTGCGAAGGGAAGACTCCTTGGGATCCAGTTTGAGACCTTGTTTGAGGATGGCCTTTATATGGAGATAGCCAGTGAAGCCATAGGCTATGCAATGGCGATAAAGAATGCTTTTAATTCTAAGGGGTACGAATTTCTGATCAATTCTCCGACAAACCAGCAATTTCCAATCCTGTCTAATAATGAAATTGATAAACTAAGTAAAAAATACTCCTTCCAGTATTGGCAGAAGGTTGATGAAGAAAGATCAGCTGTAAGGTTTTGTACTAGCTGGGCAACCAGGAGAGAGCAGGTTGAGGAGCTTTTAAGGGATATTGAACAGTTATAAATCGATTTAGCTGGCAATATAACAACAGGTTTACTCATGTGATCATGTATGTTAAAATATGGACGATGAAAAGTTAATCTTTATGAGGCTCGACTTAGTCCTATAGTGAACCAGTTTCACCAATAAATAGATAAGAGGTGCAATGGAGTGAAAATATTAATTGCAACAGATTGGTATAAGCCAATTGTCAACGGAGTGGTAACATCTGTTACTAATCTCGAAAGAGAGCTGTTGGCAAAGGGGCATGACGTAAGGATTTTGACTCTTTCAAACAGCCTTCGTTCAAGAAAAGAGGGAAATGTATATTATATAAAATCAGTCCCGGCTGACAAGCTTTACCCGGGTGCCAGAGCTTCTATTTACCTGTTTGGGGAGCTATACGACGAGATCCTGAAATGGTCACCGGATATTATCCATACACAGGCAGAATTCACAACCTTCATGTTTGCAAAGAGGATCGTAAAAGCGTTGGGGATACCTCATGTTCATACCTACCATACAGTTTACGAGGATTATACTCATTATTTCTCAATAAACGAGCAGATAGGAAAAAGAACAGTTGCTTATCTTTCAAGAAGACTTCTTGATGCACTGGATGAGGTTATTGTACCAACTGTCAAGGTAAAGAGACTGTTAGAAGGCTATGGAGTAATTCCGAGGATATCAGTTATTCCGTCAGGCATCCGGCTGGATTCATTCTATCAAAAGACTAATGACCTTGAGCAGAAAGAACTTAAGAGTCATCTGGGCATAACACCTGATAAAAAGGTATTGGTCTATGTGGGAAGGCTTGCAAAGGAAAAAAATCTTGATGAATTACTGGATTACTATAAGCGACTCGATAGAAAGGATACTGTTTTACTGATAACAGGGATAGGGCCATACAGATCAAGGCTTGAAGAGCTGGTTGACGAGATGGGACTTAGAGACAGGGTTATTTTTGTAGGATTGGTGGAGCCTTCAACACTTCACAAATATTATAAATTGGGAGATATATTTGTAAGCTGCTCAACCAGCGAAACTCAAGGACTTACTTATATAGAGGCACTTGCCTGTGGAGTCCCTCCTATATGCAGAAGAGATCTTGCACTTGAGGGAGTTATAAACGACGGGGTAAATGGTTATCAATATGATACCTTCGAGGAATTTAAGACCAGAGTGGAGGAGCTACTTTCAGATGAGATAAAAAGAATTGAAATGTCCGGAAGAGCTGTTGAAAATTCACTTGGTTATTCTACCGGGATTTTTGCCGATAGAGTCGAGGAGCTATACTCGAGAGTTTTGAATAAGCATAACGACATTGCTGACAAAAAGGAAGGAAGGCTTAGCAGTCTGAGAAGGGGTCTGAGACTTAGAAGACACAACTGATCTAGTGTGTGAGCACCTATCGATGGGAGTTTTCGGGATATGAATATAAGAATAACTGAAATAGCAAGAAAACATATAAAAATGAAGTCAATTGACTCAATAACAATTGGAACCTACATGACAAAAATGTGCTGAGGCAGGGCAATTATACCAAAGGTTTCTTTGGGTAGACCGTTGAATGATGATGAGTATTATTTTGAGAGCATTGAGGGTTTGGATATATATATCAGCAAGAGGCTGGAAATCCAGGAAAAAGGGTTTCAAATCATCGAGGCGGGGATCCTTATCAAAAGAATTGATGTAGAGGGAATAAGGATCATATAAGCCTCAAAGATGGAGGTAAGCGATTGGATAAGATGAAAAGCTGCATTATATGTCCCAGAAGCTGCGTTGTTGACAGGAGCATAGGTGAAAAGGGATATTGTGGAGAGACAGACAAAATCAGGATTGCAAGAGCAGCGCTTCATTTCTGGGAGGAGCCATGCATATCAGGGGATTCAGGATCCGGTACAGTTTTCTTTACAGGCTGTAATCTTGGCTGTGTGTATTGTCAAAATTATGATATAGCTCATGAGGGTAGAGGCAAAGAAGTAACAATAGAAAGGCTTTCGGAAATTTTCATGGAGCTTAAGGACAAGGGAGCTGCAAATATAAACCTTGTTACTCCAACTCATTTTTCACCTCAAATTAGGCAGGCCATTATTCTCTCTAAATCAAAAGGGCTAAATATACCTATAGTTTACAACACTAGCGGTTATGAGACAGTGGAGAGCCTTAGAGAGCTTATTGGAATAGTAGATATTTATCTTGCAGATTTTAAGTATTTTGACGGTCGACTGGCAAAGAAATATTCCAATGCTCCTGACTACCCTGAAATAGCTGTCAGAGCCTTTGATGAGATGGTAAGACAGCAGCCTCAGCTTATATTTGACGACAATGGCATGCTTTTAAGCGGTGTAGTAGCAAGACACTTGGTTTTGCCTGGTCAGCAGGAGGATTCAAAAAAAATCCTTGAATATTTGTATATAAGGTATGGTGATTCTATACTTTTAAGTATAATGAATCAATTTACCCCTTCAGCTCCTCTTATTTCCTGGCCTGAGATAAATAGAGTACTCGATGACGAGGAGTACCAGCAGGTGGTTGATTTTGCCTTGGAGCTGGGGATCTCTAATGGCTATATCCAGGAAGGAGAGACTGCTAAGGAAAGCTTCATTCCTCCCTTTGACAATGAGGGAGTATGATAATAAAGACAGCTTGCCATAAAGACCAAACAATTATGCTAATTGATGGTGCACAGCTTATAGTATGTGGTATAATTAGTTTTAGATTTCAACAATAGGTATCCTGAATGGAAGTCAAGTCCATATTAGTGTGTAAATTCCTCGGTATTGTTTTTATGACCATTG
>DAIPJA010000170.1:0-4391 GCA_036770525.1 Gudongella sp.
GAAGAGGATGAGGACGAGCCAGAAGATGAACCAGAGGATGAACCAGAGGTCCTTGAAATAACAGTTGTAGAGCCTGTTCCTGAAGCAGTCCCAGTTCCAGAGCCAGTAATTGAAGTTGTTGAAGAGGTAATTCCACTTGCAACACTTCCTAAGACAGGCACATTTGATTCTTATACACTTGGTGGAATAGGTGCAGCACTTCTTGGACTTGGATTGCTGATTAAGAAAAAAGAAGATAAATAAAACTAAAGATCACTAATAAGGGACTGCTGAAGCAGTCCCTTTATTTTGGCTCAGTTCCCTGCCACCCAATTATTGTATCTACCTCAAGCCAATAATATGGTATAATTGTCTGGTAAATATTTAGATAGGAGGTCTGGAGTTGGGCAAGAAAAATAAATCATCTTCCTCAAAAAAGTTAAAATATGACTTGGCATTGGTAGTACCCTTAATCCTTGTAATCTCGATAGTTCCACTGATAGTCTACCTTAAGATAGTACCTGTGGATGATGTGATGTTGATATTTACCAATGGAAAAGAGAACTTCGACTTTTTCTCTTATTTTAAAATGCAGTGGCTGTTAATAATAACACTTTTGGGATCAATTTATTACGTAGTCCGAGCATTTTTAAGTGAGAACGTACTTATCAGAAAAACCAAGAGCTATTATTTAATGGCAGCATATCTTGGATTTGCATTGCTATCAACCCTTTTTGCAGAGTATAAGGGTGTTGCTCTCACAGGCTTTGTTGATCGCTATGAAGGCTTATTTGTATTAGCTGCTTATATTGCTTTGACATTCCTTGCATTTAACACGATCGACAATGAAAAACAGTTAAAATCAGTACTGGTTGCATTGGGGATTTCATCGCTTCTAATGACAGTACTTGGACTAACACAGTTTATTGATAAAGACTTCTTTATGACAGACCTTGGAAAAAGGCTGATACTTCCGGGAAGGTACGAACATATCGCCGATGAACTTAATTTTACATTTTCAGGCTCAAGGACCGTTTATGGTACGCTGTACAACATAAACTACGTGGGAGTTTACATGAGTCTTGTCTTTGCTGTAAGCAGCACACTTGCTATACTTCTAAGGTCAGATAAGTACAAGCTGTTCTTTATATTAACAAGCTTAGCTTCATTCCTTATGCTTCTTGGATCAAGATCAAGAGCAGGGATGTTCAGTATTGCAGTTTATGCATTATTAGCTCTTATATTTTTCAGGACTCAGATACATACGCGATGGAAGTCATTCTTAGGAATAATTGTTGCAGTAGTATTAGTGTTCTTCGGTGTAAATACAGCCAGGGACGGGTACTACACGAATATCTTGAAAGCTGGTTTGAACTCTCTAAACACAGTACATGAGGCTGATTTCAAGGATATAGTATTGGATGATAATACTGCAACTATTCAATTTAATGACTATTCCCTTAAGATCGCTGCAGAAGAAAACGGTTTTCAATTCTATGATGAGAATAACAACTTGCTGGAGACAACATTCGCGGAAAATGTATACAAGGTAGTTGATGATCCCTATAACAAACACACCTTTACTCTGAAAACAATGGAAGAAAGATATGTGATCCTCGATTCAACTATTGTCACAAACCGTGGAGGTAGAGTCATTCGATTTGTGGTGGATGATGATACCGAAATCAAGGTACTTGGCTACAGAGGGGAATTCCTTGATGATATCAAGGCACCAAGCTTTGGTTTTGAGGGAAGAGAGCAGATGGCTTCTAACAGAGGTTATATTTGGTCAAGGTCAATACCAATGCTTAAGAACACAATGTTATGGGGACATGGACCTGATACTTATGCACTTCACTTCCCAAATAACGATTTTGTAGGAAAGTTTCTGGGCTTCAGCGATATTAATATGGTTGTAGATAAGCCACATAATATGTATCTTCAAATAGCAATAAATACTGGATTAACATCTTTAGTCGCATTTCTTGGACTTGTGGGAGCATATATTATTGACAGCTTTAAGCTTTACTTAAACCGCAAGGAGTATTTAGGTTTCATCGATGTAGCGGGACTGGGTATCCTTATGGCTGTCATAGTATACTTATTTACAGGTCTCTCAAACGACAGTATTGTCTCAGTGGCACCAGTGTTTTGGATACTGTTAGGGTCAGGGATGGCTGTAAACTATAAGTTGAAGGAAGAAAGTCAAAAATAGTATTCATAAAAATAGCTGGGGGTTTTGGACCCCAGCTATTTTTGTATTTCATTATTCTATTACTAATATTACCTCAAGCTCATTGTCGGCATTGACATCAAATGATATCATATCGCCAGACCTTACTCTGGTGTCTCCAAATATAAGCAGATCCTTTGACAAAAATCTTCTTGTATCAGTTCCGCCAATATCAAGCATGATTTCTTCATCCGCCATATCTACACTTACAACCTCATACTCAGCTGACGCATCGTCTATCCTTACATCAACTGCAATTACAAGTCCATCTTCCAGAGTCACAGTTACTATCTCTCCAACTGAAAGGGCTGGTATTGCTGCAAATGATGCTACATCATACTCAACCTCATCCCCAGTCACGTCATCACCTATTATACTATCATCTCTGCTTGGATTATAGGTGAAGGTCACTTCTAAGGTCTCTTTTTCAACAAAGTCATCTGAGGGAATAAAATCGGTAAACACTATAACATATGCTAAGCCAGTTGATGTGCCTACCTTTCTTTCATTTCCAACATCCATAGCAGTGAACTCAGCCTCAGTTATTACATAGGCATTTAAGCCGCTGTCCGGATCAGCCATCTCAAGAACTGTATCCATATCTGTTGCTTCAATTCTTGTTACTGCAAAACCTTGAGTATTAACAATGAACATAGTTGTCAGGGAGTTGTAATCAAAGGTGCCATCAGCAAGTCGGATATCCATATCTACAAGGTCTATATCAAACTTATTCCTGGTTTCCTGTACTGCTACTGCTCCAGCATCTATTTGCCCTGCAGTTGCAAGTCTTATCAGTTTATCCACATCTGTTCCATCGTAGAACAAGTAGGCGATATCACCTCGTTTGAAATCTCCAATCGCTAAACTTGCACCAAGTTCGTTTTCGAAATCTGTAGCACTGTCAGCCCTATAGGTTGTCTTGGTCCCATCCGGGTTTATTACCTTGATGTCTCTTGTTCCTACTTCCTCTATAAGAACCACCTTTTCGCTGTACTCAACCTCTCCGGATATCAACTGAAGTGAACCATTTAAGTCCAGCATATAGGTTACATCTGTGTCCTCAATATCCTCGAGATAGCCGCTTGCAAGACTGTCTATAAGAGTAAAGTAGTTTATTCCATCCATCGAATAAACAGGTTTCTTGGCAGTACTATTTCTCATCTGGTATCTGCTGCCATCAATATCGGCATAATAAACACCGCCTGATTGCAGTACTCTGTTATATTCGCCTGATTTCAATGCATCCTTTCTTACTATTCCATAATCGCCATAAACATGGATCACATCATCAGCCTCTGCCTGGTCCAGTCCCATGGTCATAAAGGATCCATTTGAATATCCAAATACTCCATCTAATAAAAATGTTTTTAATGCACCATTTGTTTTATCATCGCGATAGCTAATAAACTCACCATCATCCTCAACCTTTGTTACAGGAGCTATATCATCGAATTCAAAGGCATCTATGAAGAATACAACATCGTCATTTACTGTCACTCTTCCTAATTCTGCAGTATATTTACCATCTGTTGTACTATCGAGTTCAATAAATTCATCATAATCTACTGCATCATCGTTGTGGTAGATGCCATACAGCATCTCGATCGAATTTGATGATCTTGGCTCTAGTTCAACATCGAATTCGTCGCCAGTATTTAACATTATCCGATTTTCTTCAGCTACGAATGGTCCAATGTAATATTCATATTCTGTGTCTATAACAGCCTTGGTAGCATTGTTGTCCTTATCGATAGTAAGCTCTACGACCTTCCCAAGAAGATTCTCAGGATCCATGGTCACGGGTATGGTTACCTCGATCTCGTCACCCTTTTCGAATCTCAATTCTGCATCCGGAGAATTGTTCCCTTCTTTTAAGACAACAACTGTTACTTCATCATCCTCAAGATCAGCAACTCTTGCATTTTCAGTAACAATTACTTCGTAAACCTCACGATCCGCTTGAATAGTAAGCATCACAGTATTATATACAAGCTCGAATACCTTTTCTCTTGTAGCTGCTGCATTGTAGTTGCTGTTTGGTATGACAACTCCTTCCATAATACCAACCTCTATTGCTTTGGTTATATATGGAGTAGCCCAATAAGCTCCGGTATATCCCGTTACATCTGGAACATCGCCATTTACCATGACCATGATCTTTATGATCTCGGCATAGGTA